>SLMM01000124.1 GCA_007133565.1 Bacteroidales bacterium | reverse complement strand
TATTCCCTTATCCGGTCAAACACCACAACAGTGTCGTTAATTGAATACCCTACCACGGTAAGGATAGCCGCGATAAACGCCTGGTCTATCTCCAGTGAGAAAGGCATTATGCCATGGAATAGGCTGAAAATGCCCAGCACGATCATCACATCATGACCTACCGCTGCAACCGCCCCAAGTCCGAACTGCCAGTTCTTGAAGCGGATGAATATGTAAAGGAACATAATTACAAGAGCGAACACGATGGCATATACTGCCTGTATCTTAATGTCACGGGCTACCGCAGGGCCCACTTTTTCCGAACTCTGCCTGTAATCGCTCATGAACCGTTCAAACGAGACTCCTTCACCGAGAAAAGGCAGTAATCCTTGATAGAGAAGCTGTTCAACTTCCTCGTCAACTTCGGGCTCGATTTCGTCTATCCTGTAATTGGTTGATACGCGTACCTGGTTTTCTCCTCCGAAGGTGATAACTGAGGTGCCCTCACCGAACACATCAAACAGTGAGTTCTGGATATCAAGGGTGCTTACATTCTCTTCAAAACGCACTATATAGGTCCTTCCTCCTGTAAAGTCAATACCCTGGCTCAGTCCCCTTGCAAAGAGCGAGCCAATGCCGATAAGTATCAGCACACCTGAAACGGCGTAAAAGAACTTGCGTTTCTCAATAAATTTGACATGCACGTTCTTGAAGGCTCCCTCAGTAAGTTTTGTTGCAAAACTGAGTGTCTTGTTCCTGTCGAGAAACCACAGGAATATGAGCCTGGTAATGAATATGGCCGAGAATAGCGAGGTACAGATACCTATAACCAGGGTGGTAGCAAAACCCTGGATCGGTCCTGTACCGAATATGTAGAGGATAATTCCGGTAAGCAGTGTTGTTACGTTGGCGTCAATAATTGCCGAGTAGGCATTTTTATACCCGTCGGATACGGCCAGCCGTAATCCTTTGCCCGCCCTGACCTCCTCTCTGATTCTCTCGAAAATCAGCACGTTGGCATCGACCGACATACCTATGGTGAGCACTATGCCAGCAATGCCGGGAAGTGTTAATGTTGCACCAAGAGATGCCAGAACCCCCAGGATGAAGAACATATTCACTATAAGGGCTATATCGGCAACAACCCCGGCTTTCCGGCTGTAATAAATTATCATGTACAGCAAAACTACAAGGAAAGCTATCAGGAATGAGCTCAGGCCTGCCCTGATGGCCTCCTGTCCCAGTGAAGGCCCTACGATCGCTTCCTGTATAATCCTGGCAGGGGCGGGAAGGGCGCCCGACCTGAGAACGTTTGCAAGGTCCTGGGCCTCTGATATTGAGAAATCGCCGGTAATCTGAGACCTGCCTCCGGTTATCTCCTGGTTAACCCTGGGAGCCGAATATACATAGTCATCCAGGACGATGGCAATGGCCCTGCCGATATTGTCCCTTGTCAGCCTGGCCCAAATCCTCGCTCCTTCAGCATTCATTGCCATGGTAACTTCGGCTACGGCCTGTGTCTGACCGAACTCGACCCTTGCATCGGTAATGACGTCGCCGTCAAGCGGGGGTCTTCCGTCCCGGCTTGTTACCTTAATTGCATGAAGCTCGTGGTAGGTCTCCGTTGCGTCCCATCTTGGCGGCTTCACCCCCCAGTAGAAACGTACGTCGCGCGGGAAGAGCTGCCTCACCTGTGGCATGTTGAGATAATTGTTAACCCTCGCGGTGTCACGGTAATCGGCGATGCCTATGACAGAACCGGGCATAAGCTGCCCGTCTGGCGTGGTGCTGGGATTCAGTACGCTGAAGAGCGGGAAGTCAGCCATCATCTGTTCCGGCGAGAAATCCTGATCAGGATCAAGAGTGTCTGTATCCAGCAGGTCAAGTAACGATTCCTCATCGGCGACAAGCTCTTCCGGAGGGGTCAGGTCCTGGTTATCGACCTGCAGGTCGTCATCTGCCGGCGTTGTATCCAGGTCAGGCCTTTCGAGCGCCCTGCGGGCCTCTTCTATTTCTCTTATACGTTCATTGGCCTGCAAAAGGAACGGATAAATTTCCGGGTTTTCATATGTCTCCCAGAACTCGAGGTTTGCCGTACCCTGCAATAATGACCTTACCCTCTCGGGCTCTTTGACACCAGGGAGTTCAACCAGAATGCGGCCATGGGTCTCGAGTCTCTGTATATTGGGCTGAGCTACACCAAAACGGTCTATCCGGCTGCGAAGTATATTGAATGAATTGTCGATCGCCCTTTCGGCTTCTCTCCTAATAACACTCAGAACTTCCTGGTTGGTGGAGTTGTAGCTGATCCTGTCGCGTAATTCAACTGTGCTGAATATTGCTGCAAGCTGTGCATTCGGATCTACTGTCTCGAATGCTCTGCCAAAAAGTGTGATAAAGTCTTCGGTGCTGGTTCTCTGCATTTCACGCGCCATGTTGAGCGCTTCAACGAAGGTCGGGTCTGTACTGTAATTCGACAGGGCACGTATTATCTCATATGAAGACACCTCGAGAGTCACGTTCATACCTCCCCTCAGGTCAAGACCCAGGTTTATCTCTCTCTCCTTTGCCTCCCTGTAGGTGTATTGACGTATGCCGAGAAAGTTGTAGACTACCTCTCTCATCATTGAATCCAGGTAGGCCTCCTGCCTTACCGGATCTCCCTGCGCATATCTCTCTGCGTCCCTTTCAACCTTATAGGTTATATATGTGAAGCTCAGCTGGTACAGACTGACCAGTGCCAAAGCAATTGCCAGCAGTTTTACTGCTCCTTTGTTCTGCATTTCTTAATGGTTTATAGATATTATGAATTATTTACAGCTCCTGTAATTCGTGGCGCAAATATATCATTTTTTTTGGAAACCTTGCAGATATGAGCCACGCAAATATCCCTTACGGCTAAAACTTTAGAATTGGTTTTTTATTTTATGCCGTTGAATGTTTTAAGAAAAAACAGGTATTGCTGACCGGTTATTTGGGATTTCAGAAAAGTTTCATCTCATCCAGTGTCTTCATCAGGTCTCGCACGGCGTTTGCAGAATCGTTCAGAAGTTTCTTTTCATCTTTATCGAGCTCGATTTCAATAACCTCCTCAACTCCTTTTCTTCCCAGCTTAACCGGTACTCCGAGGTAGATATCACTTAAACCGTATTCGCCGTTCAGGTAGGCACATATTGAAAATATCCGGTGCTGGTCATGCACTATTGCCTCTACCATTAGCGCTACTGCTGCTCCGGGAGCGTACCATGCCGATGTGCCTATCAGCTTTACAAGGTCTCCGCCGCCCTGCCTTGTCTTTTCAACAATCCTGTCTATCTCGTCCTGGTTGAGAAGCTGTGAAATGGGGATGCCCGATACCGATGTGTACCTGGGAAGGGGGACCATGGTATCGCCGTGACCTCCCAGAAGAAGCGCCTGCACATCCCTGGGTGACGTGTCAAGTATCTCGGCGACGAAGGATTTGTATCGTGCGGCATCAAGAATCCCGGCCATCCCGAATACTTTGCTGTGATGTTTGTTTGCCGCCAGGTAGGCGGCGTAGGTCATTACGTCGAGCGGATTCGAAACCACAATTATAACAGCATCGGGCGAGTACCTGACAGCCTTTTCGGTAACCTCTTTCACGATTTTTGCATTTGTGGCGATAAGGTCATCACGGCTCATCCCGGGTTTCCTGGGTACGCCTGAGGTAATAATTATTATTTCCGAACCTTTGGTTGCAACGTAATCATTGGTCACACCAATTATACGGGTGTCAAAGATATTCACCGGGGCGGTTTGCCACATATCCAGGGCTTTGCCTTCGGCAAGTCCCGGTTTTACGTCAACCAGGACAATCTGGTTCGCCAGGGCCTTGTGGGCAATGATATTGGCACATGTTGCTCCGACATTCCCGGCTCCGATAACTGTTATCTTCATATTATTGTTTTTTAGAATAACACACTTTCAGGCTTTTGGTTCAATGTATAAATATAATAAACCCTTCCCGAAATTGATACAGAAAGGGTGTATAATTTGATTAAAGGCCATTGCCTGC
This sequence comes from Bacteroidales bacterium, assembly GCA_007133565.1. Classification (GTDB taxonomy): domain Bacteria; phylum Bacteroidota; class Bacteroidia; order Bacteroidales; family PUMT01; genus PXAP01. The sequence goes on along the minus strand of SLMM01000124.1, from coordinate 5,097 downwards.
CTGCCGGTAAAAATTCAGAGGATCAGATTGTCAAAATCTTCGGTGAGCTTTACGTCACGTTCAAAATCATACAAGGTAAGTCGCCGCAGGTTGTAATAAAAGCGCCAGTAGTTGCGCAGTGCGGTAATATATCCCCTTCTCGCCACATCCTGCTCCCTGATGGCATCGTTCAGGTCGCGCACATCAATCCTTCCGATAAGGAATCTTTCACGTGTCACATCAAACCTTTTCTGTGCTATTGTATCAGCTTTTGCTGCAATGGCAAGCTGGTCGTATTGCATGATGAACTGCATAACCTCAAGATATACATTCTGCTCAAAGTCTATCTGGGCCTGTTCCACCTGGGTGCGTATTACCTCCTGGCTTGATTGCGCCATCCTGTACCTTCCACGGCCCAGCCCCCAGTCCACTATAGGTATCTGCAAACCTATCTGCAATCTTTGAGATTCCTGGGGGTTCCTGTAGGCATCGGTAAATTCAGGGGCGCTGCTCGTCAGGCCGTAAACTGCAAAAAGGTCGGCATTGAATCCCCTTTCAGCCCTGGCCCTGGCTACATCTCTGTCTGCTTCCAGCAGCTGCCGTTCAAACTGGAGAATATCGGGATTATTCGTTAGTGCCTCATTCAGTGCCTTATCCAGCTCGGGCCTGAACACAGGAACGTCAGGTTCAACTATCAGCTCTATATCGACGGTTTCATTGTAGCCAAGGAAGGAGCGAAGCCTGAATTTTCTCACCTCGAGGTCGAGAGTCGCCTCATTCAGGGCAGTCCCGGCATTGAGATAGCTCAGCTCCATCTGCAGCAACTGGTTTTCAGGTATTGTACCAATATTGTACCGGCCCTGTGCTATTCTGTAGAGGGTGTCGGTGTTTGCGAAGTTGAGGTCAGCTATTTCGAGATTGACCTGTGCAAGAGCAAGGTCAAAATAAAGGTTCACTGCCTGAAATGCGACTCCCTCGAGAGCTGTTACGTAGTTCCTTTTCGCTTCTTCAAACCGGAGGGGTTCAATCCTTCGTTGCCACCTGTAGGCATTGTAGCCCGACAGTGACTGCCTGAAGCCTATATTTACCGGGGTGGTCCTGTAGGAGGTGCTGTCAATACCCAGGTTGTCAACCCTCTGCAGCTCTGACGACATGAATATCTGTCCCCCGGTAAGCCCGATGTTCTGGTTAAGCGAAAGACTCGCCAGGGTGTTGATAATGTTTCTCTCTATAAAGCGGTCGGTTCCGTCTTCAAGGGTGTAGCTGATAATTGACCGGTTAAAATCCGGAAGGGTACCGGTAAGGCGCAGGTTAGGCAGGAACTCTGCCTGGTAAGTCCTGTGCTGCCAGTAACTTGCCCTGAACCTGTGCTGGGCCAGTATGGCTTGCGGCGACTGGCTCCTGGCAATTTCAACCACTTCATCAAGTGTAAGGTGCAGTACCCGTTGTTGTCCCCCGGCTTCTGAAAAACTGAGGCTTAACGACATGAACAGCGTCATTAAGCCCGTAATTAAAAATTTATGTTTAAGCATCTGGATCAATGATTTTGGAAGGTATAATAAATTAAACAGCTTATTCGTACCGAAGCGATTCTATCGGGTCTTTCTCTGCTGCCCTCTTTGCCGGCGAATACCCGAATACCACTCCAACCGAGGCAGACACGAAAAATGCTATCAGAACCGAAGAGAACGAAACTATTGTGAGTATATCGGCAAAGTGGGTGATGAGATTCGAAAGGATAATACCCAGGATTACACCAATCAGTCCCCCGCTAACGCTTATCAGCACTGCTTCAGAGAGGAACTGCACAATTATGTCGATACGGGTTGCACCTATTGCCTGCCGTGTGCCTATCTCCTTGATTCTCTCCATTACCGATGCAAACATAATGTTCATGATACCAATGCCCCCCACTATCAGCGAGATGCTTGCAATAGCACCCAGAACTATGTTGAATATTTCCCTGGTACGCTGTTGCTGCTTAAGGAGAAGCTCGGGCACCGTCACCTCGAAGTCCTTTACCTCGGAGTGCCTCCTGAGGAGCATGCGGCCTATCAGCTCGGCAGTGGGGGAGAGCTGTTCGGTCTCGGCCACCTGTACCACGATCTTGTCAAGCTGATGATAGTTGGAAGATGTGTTCTGGCTGGGGTTTGTGCTGACCATGTTCCTTATCATCATAAAACCCCTGCCTCCGCCTCCGCTTACGTTGATACCCGACCTGGCGGCATTGTTCCTTACTGCTGCCCGGTTGTTGTATCTCATCAGCATCGTTTTGGTGGGTATGTAAATATTGTCATTATATACATTAATACCCACATTTTCAAAAGCAGAGACAGAAACATTGGTGCGTTCAATCACTCCGATGACCTGCAGCCATACATGTCCGAACTTGATATATTTGCCAATCGGGTTTACATCAGGGAAAAACCTTGTTTTAATGTTGGCTCCTATCACGGCAACAGCCAGTCCGTTCTCCTCCTGGTGCTCATTGAATACCGTTCCTGATTCAAGCGGCAGGTTGAACAGCTCGAAATAGTCGCTCGACACACCGATAAGCTTTGCCTGTTCCCTCTTCCCGCCGTAAACGGCGTGCGAGTTAAGGGCTATCTCGGGACTCATGCGGACTACCGAAGGTATTGTAGTCTTTATGGCCTCGGCATCAAGCAGCGTGAGGCCACGGCTGAACCTTCCCCTTTCCCTTTGGCCGTTACCGTTCTCATCATCAGAATCTCCGGTTTCAGGCACAATGGGAGTAACCATTATGTTGTTTACTCCCACCATTCTGATCTGTTCCAGTATCTCCTGCTGCGCACCGTTGCCTATAGCCAGCATGCTGATAACCGATGCAACCCCGAATATTATCCCCAGTGCAGTCAGGATTGATTTCAGCTTGTTGGCCAGGATAGACTCCATGGCGATCACCACATCGTGAAAATATTTTCTCATAATAATAAACTTTTATCAGTTACCCGGTCTGGGCATCTGCATACCTGCTCCTGCGGCTCCTGAACCTGCACCGGCAGCACCGGCTCCGGAGTTCATCTGTCTCATTCGAGCTTCGCGCTCTCTAAGTATTCTCTCCTCCTCTTCCCTTCTGGCCTGTTCCTGGGCCCTCTCCTCTTCTCTTTTTTCCTGTATAACAGCTATCAGTTCCTCACCAACCAGCCTGAACCTGTCGGGGTTCTCGGGTATGGTAAGGAAGATCCGCTCATTCTCCTCAAGCCCGTGCTCAACGATCACGTGATTATCGTTGGCACTGCCCAGTACCACTATCTGTCTTGTCCCGTCCCTTTTATAAACGAACGGTATGCTGTCGGTCAGGTTTATTGCTTCAAGAGGAATATACAGAACATCATCAAAGGTCTGGGTTACTATCACATTGCTTGTAGTCATTGCCGGCCTCAGTATCGGGTCATATTCATTGATCCGGATACGCACCTCGAACACCCTTGCATCGGTATTCGGAAGCTGTTCACCCACATTTGCCACCTGTAATATCTCACCTGTATATGCCCTTTCGGGGAATGCATCGACGCCGATCCTCACCCTTTGACCGGCTCGTACCTTACTTACGTCAATCTCGTTCACAAATGTTCTGGACAACATGGATGACAGGTCAGGCAGGGTTGCAACGGTAAGGTCCCATGGGCTTATATTGGAACCGACTGTACGCCGCTGTCCGTTCCATTCGCGGTGGTATATCACCATTCCCGATTTCGGTGCACGGATCTCAAACTTGGCAAGCACGTCAATCATCTCCTGGTATCTTCGTCTTTGCTGCGCCAGGTTTATAGCCGCTTCGTTCATGTCTTCCCTGGCCTGCTGAATCCTGAGCTGGTAATTCTGTTGCGCCTGCTCAAGCGCCCTTTCAGCCCTGTCAAGGTTTATTTCGGCCTGCCTGATGGTTGCAGGGGGCTCAAACATTGATTGTTCCAGGGTAAGCTTTCTCTCTTCAACGGTGTATCTGAGGTTTATAAGGTCATCGCGCAGGTTGCTCAGCGTAATGGTGGTATCAAGTTGTGTTCTTGTAAACTGGGCCTCGGCCCTTTCAAGGGCATCCTCCATATCTTTCAGTGCGTTGTCTGATTCGGAGCGGTCGAGCAGCGCCACGTAATCGCCTGAATCAACAACTGTCCCTTCAGGGATGAGGTCCTGTATCCTTATATTCCCGATTCGCAGGTTCCTGCTTCGCAGTTCGGCAGGCCCGGTTATCTGCTCTGAACGTTCAGCCTGCAGTTCGCCGGTAACGGTAACAAGTACCTCAAACTTCCCCTTCATTACCTGCACCTCAAGCATCGCCATACTTTCCTTGTCGCCCGAAAGGGCATATATAATGATCCCAAGAACCATGGCACCGATAACAGCAGTTGTTATAGCTACGTTTTTCTTCATCCCTTGTGTGGTTATTTTAGATTTATAACTTTTATGTATATTATTGATAACGAAAATAATTCTGTATTGAATATCGGAATTTCGTCAAAGAAACAAAAAATAAAGCCCGGATGTTCACGCTTAACTTTTTTTAACCTCATGGCTGCCTGTACAGGGCATATCAAATGGAGGCCATTGTTATATTAAGATCGGCGGATGTCACAAAGGTTTAACCGTAACGGGAAGGTTTTTTGTTAAGGAATGTTAAAGGCCTTTCGGCCCTTTTTTAATATGTTCTGTAATTTTGCCGGCAAGCAGGTCAGCCTGTTCTTTTGTGGACGCTTCAGAGTATATTCTGATGATCGGTTCGGTGTTTGATTTCCGAAGGTGCACCCAGCCTTCGGCGAAATCAATTCTGACTCCGTCGGTTTCATTTATGGGGTAACCGGAGTAAACACCCCTGATCTCATCAAAAATTTTTTCTGTGTCAGTATCTTCAGGCAGTTCAGCCCGGTTTTTCGAGAGATAATAATCGGGATACCTGTTTCGCAGTTCACTGCATTTCAGGCCCGATCTTGCAAGGTGGGACAGAAAGAGTGCAATTCCTGCCAGCGCATCGCGGCCGTAATGAAGGGGCGGATATATCACGCCCCCGTTTCCCTCGCCTCCGATAACGGCACCTGTGCGCTTCATTTCGGCAACCACGTTTACCTCTCCCACTGCCGATGCACTGTAACTGCCCCCGTG
>SLMM01000044.1 GCA_007133565.1 Bacteroidales bacterium | reverse complement strand
TTATATGGGTTTTCCATCCAGGCAAAAAACAATTGTTTCGGTATTGTTTTATACCGGAATATTCAGTATATTTAATATAGTACAAACCAAAAAACTAAAAATGCTATGGTCAACAAAGTAGTACTTATTGGAAATGCAGGACAGGATCCTGAAGTAAGACACCTGGACTCGGGTGTGGCAGTGGCAAATTTCAACCTTGCCACAAATGAGACCTACAAGGACAAAAACGGTGACAGGGTAACGCAGACCGAATGGCACAGGATTGTTCTCTGGCGCGGGCTTGCCGAGGTTGTTGAAAAGTATGTCAAAAAAGGCGAGCTGCTTTATATTGAGGGCAGACTGCGCACCAGGTCATGGGATGATAAGGATGGTAACAAGAGGTATACCACTGAAATCCTGGCCGATGCAATGAAAATGCTTGGTAAGAAAAGCCCGGACAGCGGCTCTGACCAGGGCGAGACCGAGCCCCAGATGGACGGGGGCGAACCTGAAACCCAGGAGCAGGACGATCTTCCGTTCTGATAAGACGGCCCATGGAACCGGTTCTTTCCGGATTCCGGAGCGAGCCTCAAGGTTTTCATGGCAATCAGCTTCAAACTTTACTGATCACGGTTGTCCGGCTGGCGGAGACTCCCGATCGGAAACATCTCTGCTGCCGGATTTCCACCTGTTTTGATAAAAAGCTTGTTGTCATCTGCTTGTTGATATGAGTAATTTATTTATTAACTTGCGGTCTCCGGTAGTGTTAAGCCCGGCCGGTGTAAGGGGTCATAGAAAAATAAACAGATTGCAGATCCGCTTTGGAAGAGAGTGATTATTTTTTTGGGTTTCTTTTCAGTACAGATATTGTATTCCTTCCGTTTACGGCCGGGATAGGCATTGGCCTGCTCGGTCTTGCCATCCTGCTTTTAATGTCGGCTCTGATATCTGGTTCGGAGGTTGCTTTCTTTTCGCTTTCTCCCTCCGGATTAAACACCATAGAGAAGGGAGAGACAAATTCGAGCAGGGTGGTATGCCTTCTTTTGGAGGATCAGGAGAGGCTGCTTGCTACAATAGTGGTTGCCAACAATTTTGTCAATATTGCCATAGTTATCTTTTCAACGATAATTGCTGAATCACTCATGGATTTTTCTGCCGCACCCGCCCTTGGGTTTTTTATTATGGTGGTGGTGATAACCTTCCTTCTGCTCCTGTTCGGCGAAATATTGCCAAAGCTTTATGCCAACCACAATCCAGTGAGGTTTGCTCTTTTCATGGCACAACCCCTGAGTTTCGCCGGCAAGGTGTTCAGCCCGGTCAGCAGACTCCTTGTGAGGTCGGGTGCCTTCTTCTACAGGAAGGTTTCCGGTGCCAGGGATAACCTGTCGATTGATGACCTGTCGCACGCCCTTGACCTGGCCGAGCCCTCGCTTAAGGAAGATAAGAAGATCCTCAGGGGGATAGTTGATTTCGGCAACAAGGCCGTTACCGAAATAATGAAACCGCGGATAGATGTGGTGGCTGTTAACACATCGACCGGAATGAATAAGCTGATATCCATCATCATTGAATCCGGATACTCCCGGATACCGGTATACACAGAAACCTTTGACGATGTGAGGGGCATTCTTTATGTGAAAGATCTGCTGCCGCATCATCAGAAAGGTGATGCGTTTAAATGGCAGACTCTTATCAGGCCGCCCTATTTTGTGCCCGAAACAAAGAAGATAAATGATCTGCTAAAGGAGTTCCAGCACCAGAAAATACATATGGCCGTTGTTGTTGATGAGTATGGAGGAACTACGGGCATAGTTACGATGGAGGATATTCTCGAGGAGATCGTCGGAGAGATAAGCGATGAATTTGACCTTGAAGAACTCTACTTTTCAAAGCTTGAAGACAACACCTATATCTTTGAGGGCAAAACCCCCCTCAATGACTTTTATAAAATACTCAACCTGAACCAGGATGAATTTGAAGATATAAGAGGCGACGCCGATACCCTCGCGGGACTTATCCTTGAGTATGAGGGGGAAATTCCCGAAAAGAACAAGAAAATAGTTTACCGGAATTTCGAGTTTAAAATAGAAGCGGCCGATAACAGGCGCATAAAACAGATCAGGGTACGCCTTATCAAAGGTAAAGAGGTTTAGTTTATGGTAAGCAGGTCAGTTATACATTCAGTTATCGTTATCATTATTGCTTCGGCACTCTCCTGTGCCGGAGATTATTCTCCAAAACCAAGGGGATACTTCAGGATAGACTTCCCCGAAAGGGAATACAAGACATATTCAGGCGACTGCCCGTTTACCTTCAGCTATCCGGCTTTTGCCGTAATAAGCGATGATGGCCGGCTGGCAGAGCCATGCTGGCTTAATATAGATTTTCCCGGCTACGACGGACGGCTTCATATAAGCTACGGAGCTGTTGACGGCAACCTTGTGGATTATCTCGAGGATGCCCGTAAGCTTGCATTCAGGCACACCGTAAAGGCCGATGCAATAGACGAAAGAATGTTTATAAACAGGGCCGATAATGTTTATGGCGTGCTTTACGACATACATGGCAACACCGCCTCGGCGGTTCAGTTTTTCCTAACAGACAGCGCCAGTCATTTCTTCAGGGGGGCACTCTATTTCAATGTGCAGCCGAACAGGGATTCGCTGGCGCCTGTGATAGACCATTTCAGGGAAGATATTATTCACCTTATGGAAACTTTTGCCTGGAAGTAAATGATTTCATTTTCTTCATCTGGATGCGTGTAATTTTAGATGAAAAAAATTTCATGTACATTTGCTCTCTATGCTGTATTATCTGAAGGAATTATGGGCCTGGTAATGAAAAAATATGTGCAGGATGAAGTTCTTCTCGGGCTGTGGGAGATTGACGAGGATTTTTTTTCACTGTATGACCGCCTTGACCTGAATGAGGCAGAGATCTCAACACTGAACAGTTTCAAGAGCTACAACAGGAAGCTGGAGTGGCTAAGTGCACGTGTACTCCTGCAGGAGATGGTTGGCCAGGGCATCAGGATCTACTACAACGGCAACCGGAAACCATTTCTGACCGATCCGGAATATCACATCAGCATTTCACACTCGCACCGGCTGACATCTATCATCCTGAGCAGAACACGAAGAGTGGGGCTCGATCTTGAGTATGTTACAGGCAAAATAGCTTCACTTGCCGGCAAGTTCCTTACGCCGCCGGAAGAAAAGGCTGTGAGCAGGCGGTTCAGGAGGTACCATGTATACATATACTGGTGCGCGAAGGAGACCCTTTACAAGATATGCGACAAACAGAATATAAATTTCAGGGAGGATATTTTAATTGATCCTTTCGTTCCTGAGAAATCGGGTACCCTTACCGGCAAGGTGCATACCAATGCCATCAGGGAGGATTTTGTACTGCATTATTTCAAGTACCGTAACTATGCCGTTGTCTGGTGCTGTAAGTGAATAATTATGATCTACCAGTCGATAGTTTCCCTTTCGGGGAAGAGAAAGATCCTGGCGCTTCTTGTCGATCCGGATGAAACGGGGGTCGATAGTTTGCCCGGGCTTATGAAGATAGCTGCAGTATCGGGAGTATCCATGGTGCTCGTTGGCGGAAGCCTGGTAAGCAATCCGGTAGACCCGGTTGTGGAGGCCATCAGGAAGATGTCATCCCTCCCGGTTCTCCTTTTTCCGGGCAATCCAGCCCAGCTTAGCAGTAAGGCAGACGGGATACTGCTTTTATCGCTGATTTCCGGCAGAAACCCGGAATTCCTCATAGGGCACCATGTGGCAGCAGCACAGTTCATAAGAGGAAGCGGACTGGAGGTAATACCCACAGGATACATGCTGATTGAGAACGGGTGTGCCAGTTCGGCCGGCTACATGAGCAATACTTCCCCCATACCCCGTGAAAAGTCTGATATTGCCGTATCAACTGCTGTTGCCGGTGAGCTGCTGGGGCTGAAGGTCATTTACATGGAAGGCGGCAGCGGGGCTGGCGGAATAATTCCGCCGGCAACAATAGAAGCGGTTAAAAAGAATATTAATATTCCCCTGATTGTTGGCGGCGGGATAAGAGATGCATCTGATCTCAGGCAGGTATTTGAAGCAGGAGCAGACATTGCTGTTGTAGGAAATTCCGTTGAGAAGGATTTTTCAAAACTGGAGGAGTTTGCCAAAGTGCTCATAACCTGACAACCTGCTGCCGGAGCCTGATCCGGAACCGGACAGCGGGCAATTGAGCCGGCCCGGCAGTTGTCAGTACCCTACAATAAGAAAGAGGCCGCCCCAGATACCGGACAGCCTCTTTTGATTTTAAGGATTACCTGATCTTCAGGGGCACTTCAGAACATGCTCCATCTGATATTTTGCCGACGCTTCGTAATTTCCGAAAGCTGCATTACTGTAGGCTTCACATGCCTGTGATGTGTTGCCAAGTCCTTCATATGCCCTGCCCAGCTCAAAATAGATCTTGGCGGTCTCCTCCCTGGTCCCGTTTGAAAGGTCAATTGCCCTCTGTGCGCTGTTAACTGCATCCTGGAACCTGCGTTGTTCGTTATGGATCGTAGCAATCAGAAAGTGCGTTTCAGGGAACTCCTGGTCATAGGCAAGAGAGGTTGTAAGAAAGTCGAGGGCCTGGTCATAATTTGCCTCGCCCTTTGCCCTTACGGCACGCACAAGGAAAAAGTCACGTGCAGTTGATTCTGCAGTCTGCAAAATCTGATCGTCATTTGTCATGAGAGCCGTCTCAATGGCCATGTCCATATTCTCCCTGAAATTGGCGGCATCTTCAAGCCTCCTGTAAACAAGTCCCTTGCCCAGGTATGACCTTGCATGCTGGGGGTTTATGGCCAGGGCCTTGTCAAAATGTTTCAGGGCCTCCTCATTATTTTCCTGCCTGAAGAGGGTGTTGGCATAAATGGCATAGAGCTGGTGCAGGACATTTTCCGAACGTCTTACTGTGCCGGCATCATTATATTCCTCTGCAACTTCTATCGCTTCTTCAAACCCGGAAATGGCACCGGGTATGTTCCTGTCGCGGTAATAACCCATTGCAAGGTCGAAGTACAGACCCGGTATCTGGATTTCAGCCTGTTCCCTGACTTCTTCTCCTTCTGCCCCTAACTTGCTCGCAATTTCATAGCTTTTCTTGAAGCTTTCGATCGCTGCCCTTATGTCACTGTCAACCAGGTCAAGCCCGGTATTATAGGCATCTATTGCATCTTTGAGGGTTTGCCCGTTTACCTGGAAACCGACGAAGAGTGATACCAGTGACAATAATAGAAGCTTTTTCATTAACCTGATCTTCATAGATTTTGAGTTTAGTTTTATACGTGTTTAAATTAACAGGTCGCTAAAATAGCATTTTTTTAAAAAGAAATGCAAAAATTTTATCTGTTTTGTGCTCTAATCAGTTAAACACAAAAACAGGCCTTTTTGTTTGAAACAGCAATTTCTTTGCCAAACTGGGGTTGAAGAGGCGGTAAAATATGTTTCTTTTTTTATGGGTTAGTGCAATAAGCTCTATATCATTGCTTTCGACAAAGGCGTTCAGATCGGTTACAATGTCATCGCTTTTGATATTGTGGCACTCAATTGAGAGTACTTTTTTCTTTTCGATCAGTTTCTTCTTGATTTCTGCCATTTTGCCCGCAGTCTCCTCTTTAGGCGAACCTGTTTCAAAATGGACACAGAATATTTTCAGGCTGTACCCTGCCATTATGGCCGCAAGGCTCCCGATAGCCTGGTAGTCTGATTCGTCAAAATCAGTTGCATAGAGCAGCCTTATCTCTCCCGCCTCCTTAAGCTTTGCATCATGGGTTACCAGCAATACGGGTATTCCGGAAATATCGATTACCCTTGCAGCTACGGAGCCGAGCACTTCGTTTGCCTGCTCGCCATGCCCCCTGGTGCCAATTACAATGAAATCGGGTTCAAATGAGCTGATTATGTTCTCTATCTCTTCACCCGGCTGCCCTGCAACCACCTCGGTTTCCACCTTCACATCCTTAAGGTCCTTTATTTTGGCATATTTTCTGAGCTTTTTTGAGAACTTTTTCATCTCTTTTTTCGAGTTTTCCTCCAGCTCGCGGAATATCTCCGCCATATTTGACTGGTAGGTAAAAGCATCGGGAAACGCCATGGCGTCGATCATCGGATTGAAAAAAGCATGGAAAAGCCTTAGTTCGGCGCCTGTTCTTGAAGCCAGATGCAAAGCAAAGTAGCATGCATTCAGAGAGTACCCGGAGAAGTCAATAGGTACGAGGATACGTTTGAACTTGCCTTCGACGTTATTGTACATGGTAAGCTGGTTTATTTGGTCAAAAGATAACTAAAAGATGAATCAATGTCAATAGTGCGGCATTTTGTTATTACTGATTTAATAACTAATTTTTAAGCCTGATATCAATTGTGTTCCATACGTGCCTGAATATGGCTTTGATGTTTCGCAATTTCTGGCCAATTTACAAAAGCATATGATTATAACAATACCTGATGGATAACAGTAAACTCAGTGGCGACCACAACGTAAAAAAGCTTCTGGAGGACAGGAAGGAACGGCTCAAGGAGCTTGCCTGCATCAACCAGACTACGGCCATCCTGAAGGAGGGTAAGCCGGTTGAGGAGACACTTCACCAGGTTATGCTTATCCTGCCGGCAGCATGGCAATACCCGGAGTACACTGTGTCGCGGATTGTTTTTGAGGGGAAAGAATACAGGAGCCGGGGGTTTGCCGTGACTGAATGGGGCCAGTCGCAGATTTTCAGGACTCTTGACGGCAACGAGGGGGTAATAGATATATATTATACCAGGGAATTTGCCGATATGGATGAGGGGCCTTTTCTTGAGGAAGAGCGTCATCTTATCGACAATATTGCAAGTCTGCTGACCGGCTACATTAACAGCTACAAGGCCAGAAACCTTCTCTTCAGGGCCAGGAGCAAAGAAAAGCAGCATAAGGAGCAGGTAGACGAGCAGGTCAGTATCAGCAGCAGCCGCCAGCTTTTACAGCGTTTTTTGAACAAGCACAACGCTGAAAGGGATCTTTTTCATGATCTTATGCCTTTCAAGGTCAAGGAAATACTGCTGATTGCCACCCTTTACGACGCGTACAGTATAGAAAAGGAGGGAAGGTTTTCCGACCACATGCTTGGTCAGTACCACCAGCTCAATCTCACCTCCCTGCCAAGGGTTACAGGCGTTTCAAAACTTGAGGAGGCACTGGAGGAGCTTCGCAACAAGCATTACGATATGGTGATCGTGATGATGGGGGTGGACAAACAAACTCCGCTTATGCTCAGCAAAAAGGTGAAGGAGGAATTCTCCTATATCCCGGTATTTTTCCTGCTCAACAATAACAGGGACATTGAGATCTTTGAAGAAGCACCCGGCAGATATGGTTTTGCTAATCGTGTATTCGTGTGGAACGGCGATTCCAAGATGTTCTTTGCAATGGTTAAATTGCTTGAAGACCAGGTTAATGTTGAGAATGACACTGCAATGGGGTTTACCAAGGTAATCCTTCTCGTCGAGGATTCAGCAAAGTATTACTCACGTTACCTGCCGATGATATATTCGATAGTGCTGGAGCAGACCAGGCACCTGATCGAGGATGTGAATACCGACGAGCTTTACAAGGTGCTTAAGCTGAGGGGGAGGCCAAAAATTCTCCTTGCATCTTCATGGGAGGAGGCCATTGACATATTTAACCGCTACAGGGAATATATCCTTTGTGTTATCTCCGATGCCAGGTTCCCCCGCAACGGGAAAATCGACCCAATGGCCGGTGTTGAACTTATTAAACTTGTAAAGAGCCAGGTGGAGAACCTGCCTGCCATGCTGCAATCGGCCGACCCCGAATACCAGAAGATGGCCCATGAGCTCAAGGCCAGTTTTATCAACAAGAACTCTGAAACCCTGCTGCAGGACCTGAAGAGCTTTATCACCTATTTTCTGGGTTTCGGACATTTTGTATACCGCGATAATGAAGGCCGGCAGATTGCCGTTGCCAAGTCGATGCGCGAATTTGAATCCTACCTGAAAACGGTGCCTGAGGAATCCCTTGTCTATCATGCGGTAAAAAACCACTTCTCGCTTTGGCTTATGGCCAGGGGTGAGGTCAAGATAGCCCGTATTATTAATCCTCTGAAGATTGCGGATTTCAGTGGTGCAGAGGAGATGCGAGAATTCCTGATCAACATAATCTCCAGGCACCGGAATGAGCAGGATATGGGCAAGATCGTTAATTTTGAGGAATCAGCAATACTGGACGAGTCTAATATAGTCTCTTTTGCAGCGGGGTCTCTCGGCGGCAAGGGAAGGGGACTCGCATTTGTGAATTCTCTCATATACAGCTTCAGGTTCTCAGAGCTGATTGAAGGCATCAATGTACGGACACCCCGTACAGGGATAATAGGTACCGAGGAGTTTGATATCTTTCTGGAGATAAACAAGCTTTACGATTCCATATATAATGAGGAGAACTATGATACGGTCAGGCAGCTTTTCATGCAGGGAAACCTGAGCTATAATCTTGAAAAAAAGCTGAGGATATTCCTGAAACTGGTAAAGCGCCCTATAGCTATACGCTCCTCAAGCCTTTTTGAGGACTCTCTCATGCAGCCCTTTTCGGGTGTGTTCGGAACATGGCTGCTGCCAAACAATCATCCCAGTTTTGATGTGAGGCTTCAGCAGGCAATGGACGGGATAAAGCTGGTATATGCCTCGATCTTTTCTGATGATGCCCGCACCTATTTTGAGTCTATCGATAACAGAATTGAGGAGGAAAAGATGGCTATAGTGTTGCAGGAGGTGGTAGGCAACCGGTTTGGTGATTTTTACTATCCGCATATCAGCGGAACAGCCCAATCTCATAACTATTACCCGGTGGCTCACATGAAGCCGGAAGAGGGTTTCTCGGTAATGGCTGCAGGGCTTGGACATTACGTGGTGCGGGGAGAACCGGCCTGGAGGTTTTCACCAGTCTATCCAGATCTGGAGATTACTACGCCGAGGGATCAGTACCGTAACTCCCAGGTTCAGTTCTATGCTGTAAATATGGGGAAACCCGAGGTTAACCTGCTGGAAGGCGAGGATGCAGGTCTGATAAGGCTGGATATTGCCGAAGCTGAAAAGCATGGTAACCTGAAACATTGCGCTTCGGTCTACGATGCTGATAGCGACAGGATAATACCCGGCATTGAAAATCCGGGCCCCCGTATTGTGAATTTTGCAAACATACTGAAATATAACTACATACCTCTTGCCGGAACCATCAACGCCACCCTGGATGTGGTGAAGGAGGCGCTGGGTTGCCCCGTAGAGATAGAATTTGCCGTCGATCTTACCCCTGATGAAAAGGGGCTCCCATCTTTCTACCTTTTGCAGATCAAACCCCTGTTCGGGATCAGGAGTGATTACAGCATAGATTTCGACCGGCAGGATCATGGGAAAATAATACTCAGGTCAGGCAAAAGCATGGGCAACGGGAAGATCGATTATCTGCAGGATATGGTCTGCATAAGGAGGGAGGCCTTCGACAAGCTGAAAACACGGGAGATGGCGCTTGAGATAGAAAGAATAAATGCAGGAATGATCAGGCAGGGAAGAAAGTATGTGCTTATCGGGCCCGGGCGGTGGGGGACACGTGACCGTTTTATCGGCATTCCGGTTACCTGGCCGCAGATATCCAACGCGTCGGTAATAGCGGAGATCAGCATGGACGGGTTCCCCCTGGATGCCTCACTGGGCTCGCACTTTTTTCACAATCTTACATCAATGAATGTCGGGTATTTATCAGTCAATCATACTGACCCCGGCGACTATTTCAATGAGGCGATGCTTGACGAGGGAGGAGATATCGTTGAAACGACAGAATTCTTCAAACATGTAAGGTTTCCCGTTCCTTTTCATGTACTCATGGATGGCAGGAAGGGCATAGCATTGATAACCAAGCAGTAATTAAAACAAACATGAAGCTTTCAAAAACCGATATTGTCGACCCCGGAAAATATGAGTTCCATCAGACCTCTTTCAGCAATCTGATGCAGAAGCGTATCCAGAATGTGCTTCTTATCTGCAGCAACTATGATGCATTTATGCTTGAAGAGGACGGCAGGATAGATGAACAGATCTTCAACGAGTATGTATCTCTCAACCTTAGCAATCCGCCACGGTTTATAAAGGCCAATGACGGGCAGGAGGCTTTCCGTGCCCTTAAAGAAGATAAGATAGACCTTATCATATCAATGTTCAGCATTGGAGGGGAATCAGACATATTTCAGATTGCGGGAGAGATCAAATCAAAATACCCGGGAATACCAATAGTGGTGCTTACATATTTTTCGCGCGAGGTTTCCATGAAACTTGCGAATGAGGATCTTTCGGCTATTGATTACGTGTTCTGCTGGCTGGGAAACGCCGATCTGCTGCTGGCCATCATCAAGCTCATAGAAGACAAGATGAATGTCAAACATGATGTAGAAACCGGGGGTGTCCAGACAATACTTCTTGTTGAGAACTCGATACGATATACCTCCAGCTACCTTCCAAACCTTTATAAAATAATCCTGAAGCAGTCGCGCGATTTTGCACGCGAGGCTCTCAATGCACATCAGAGAAACCTCAGAATGAGGGGAAGGCCCAAGATACTTCTTGCCACTAATTATGAACAGGCCCTCGATGTTTATGAAAACTATAAACACAACCTGCTGGGTGTCATATCAGACATATCTTATGACAGGAAAGGCAAAAGGGATCCGGAGGCCGGACTGCGCCTGTGCCGTAAGGTAAAGGCCGACGATCCCCATATGCCCGTTCTTCTGCAGTCGTCCGACATCGAAAACCATGCGCAGGCAGAGGAGCTTCAGGCAGGGTTCATTCACAAGTATTCAAAAACCCTGTCTATTGAGCTCAGAAACTTTGTGATAAAACAGTTCTCTTTTGGAGAATTCATATTCCGCGATCCGGACACTCATGAAGAGGTGTGCAGAGCGGCTGACCTTCAGGCGTTGCAGCAGGCACTACTTACGATACCAGAAAGAGTGCTTTATTACCACTCCAGCAATAACCATTTTTCAAAATGGCTTAACGCGCGGGCACTGTTTCCTATAGCACAGATGTTCAAATACCTTAAGGTAGAGGATTTTAATAATATCGAAGAGGTCAGGAGATACATTTATACAGCAATTTCCAGCTTCCGTTCCAGTAAAGGCCGGGGGGTAATTGCCAAGTTTGACAAGAACAGCTTTGATGAGTACCTGATGTTCTCACGCATTGGAGAGGGCTCAATAGGTGGAAAGGCGAGGGGGCTTGCATTTATCAACTCAATTCTGAACGAACACGGACTTTTTACCAAATTTCCGGGGACCGTTATAACTATTCCGCGGACAGTTGTGCTGAGCACCGATATCTTTGATGAGTTTATGGAGAATAATGATCTCTACAAATTTGCCATATCAGGCGCATCAGACGAAGAGATACTTCAGCGTTTTGTCGATGCGAGTCTTCCGGGCAGGCTGCATCAGGATCTTTACGCTTTTATTTCGGTGTTGAAGAACCCTGTTGCGATCAGGTCGTCAAGCAAGCTGGAGGACAGTCACTACCAGCCTTTTGCCGGCATCTACTCAACCTATATGATTCCAAGGGTGGAAGACAGCACTATGATGATCAGCATGCTTACTGATGCCATCAAATCGGTTTATGCTTCAGTATATTATAAAAGCAGCCGTGCGTATATGACGGCAACCGCCAATGTTATCGATGAGGAGAAGATGGGCATTATCCTGCAGGAGGTTTGCGGAACACCAATCGGCAACAGGTTCTATCCAACCATATCGGGTGTTGCCAGGTCAATAAATTTTTACCCTATTGCACCGGAGAAGCCTGAAGACGGGATAGCCAGCATTGCATACGGACTTGGCAAACTTATTGTTGACGGAGGCATGTCATTGAGATTTTCGCCCAGGTATCCAAAAAAGATCCTGCAGTTGTCATCGCCCGACCAGGCTTTGCGGGAAACCCAAAAGAAATTTTATGCCCTTGACCTGAATGTAAACAGCTTCAGACCTTCGACAGACGATAGTGTCAACATACTTAAACTTAACATAAAAGAGGCCGAAGATGACGCGCCATTCCGGTACGCCGTATCAACATACGACTACGAATACAATATGCTGAGAGATGGTCTGGGGCAACATGGGAAAAAGGTGGTTACATTTGCCAATGTATTGACGCATAACACATTTCCTTTGGCCGAAATACTTCAGGAACTTCTTGAGACCGGGCACCGTGAGATGAACAACCCGATTGAGATTGAATTTGCAGTAGATCTTGACACACCCAGGGACGAACCCGGGATATTCTATTTTCTGCAGATCCGCCCTATTGTTCACGGAGAGCAGAAAGTGGATGTCGACTTTAACTCTATCAGCAAGGATAATACCATAGTTTACTCGGAGTCGGCAATGGGCTATGGAACGATAACAACCATATCTGACTTTGTATATGTTAAACCTGACATGTTTAAAGCATCAGAAAACAAATCGATTGCGCTTGAGATTGAAAAAATCAATGACAGGTTTGCAAAGGAAGGAAAGAACTATGTTCTTACCGGTCCTGGCCGTTGGGGGTCCAGTGATTCCTGGCTTGGCATCCCTATTAAATGGCCGCAGATATCAATGGCAAGGGTGATCATTGAATCAGGACTTGAAAATTATCATATTGACCCCAGCCAGGGAACTCATTTTTTTCAGAACCTGACGGCATTCCGGGTTGGTTATTTTACTGTTAACCCGCACTTCAGGGAGGGGTTTTACGATGTCGGCTTCCTTGACGCCCAGCCTGCACATTATGAAGACACCCACGTGCGGCACGTGAGATTTAAACATCCCATAAAAATCCAGATTGACGGCAGAAGCAACAAAGGGGTAATATTCAAGCCCCGGCCGGTCAAAGATGACATATTAAGCGACAACTAACCCTCGCCTGCCCTGGCATCCGTAATTGTGGTTGTTTTCTGAAGCTTGATCTTTCGTTGCGTAACTGCCTGGCTTACCTTCTCTATAACCGGTCTGCTGCCGACAGGGTTTCAACTTTGCTGTCGGCCTTTTTTATAAGGCCCTGCAGTACATTGCCGGGGCCCACTTCGGTAAAGATATTGGCACCATCGGCTATCATGTTTTTGACAGTCTGCGTCCACTTAACCGGTGAGGTCAGCTGGTCGACCAGGTTCTTCCTGATCTCTTCAGGATCGGTAACAGGGATGGCGTTAACGTTCTGGTATATAGGGCAGCGCGGATTTTCAAGGGGTGTCTTTTCAATTGCAATGGCCAGTTCGGCGCGTGCAGGTTCCATGAGTGGTGAGTGAAAGGCTCCACCGACACTCAGTTTTATTGCCCGCTTTGCCCCAAGCTCCTGTAACTTTTTGATAGCTGAATCAATACCTGTAACTGAACCCGATATCACTATTTGTCCGGGGCTGTTATAATTTGCAGGTACTACGATCCCTTCTGCGGCAGCACATGCCGCTTCCACTACCTCGTCATCCAGCCCCAAAACTGCAGCCATGGTCGACGGTTCAGCATCGCATGCCTTCTGCATGGCTGTTGCCCGTGAAAAAACCAATCTCAGGCCGTCTTCATAGGACAGTGCTCCGGCGGCTACGAGTGCTGAAAACTCACCGAGAGAGTGGCCGGCAACCATATCGGGCAGAAACCTGTTGCCCAGCACAGCGGCAAGTACAACAGAGTGAATGAAAATTGCCGGCTGGGTCACGCGTGTCTGCCGAAGATCTTCCTGGGTCCCATCGAACATCAGTCCGGTAATACCAAAACCAAGTATGGCATCAGCCTTGTTAAACATCTCTTTTGCAAGAGGAAACTTTTCGTACAGATCTTTTCCCATACCGGGATGTTGGGCGCCCTGGCCCGGAAATACATATGCCTTCATTTAATTCTGCTATTTTGTTATTAATGGAGTTTTGCGCCTATCAGGTGAATAAACTCCTCCCTGGTCTGTGACTGGTTAAGGAATGATCCTGTAAACGCCGATGTTGTTGTGACGGAGTTCTGCTTCTGTATTCCTCTCATCTGCATGCACATATGATGAGCCTCAATTACCACGGCTACACCCAGCGGGTCGAGGGCCTCCTGGATGCAATCCCTTATCTGTGTGGTAAGCCGTTCCTGCACCTGCAACCTTCTTGAGAAGGCATCGACAACCCTTGCTATCTTACTGAGGCCGGTAATATGCCTGTTGGGAATATAACCTACATGAGCCTTTCCGTAGAATGGTATCATATGGTGCTCACACATGGAGTAAAGCTCAATATCCTTGACCAGCACCATCTGTTTGTAATCTTCCCTGAATTTTGCTGAGTTGAGTATTTTCATCGGGTCCAGGCTGTAACCATGTGTAAGAAACTGCATAGCCTTGCCCACACGTAAAGGCGTCTTCTCCAGCCCTTCCCGGTTCACGTCCTCTCCCAGTATCCGCAGGATCTCCTTATAGTGATATGCAAGTCTGGAGGTATCTTTCGGGTGGAACAGCTCAATCTTTGAGTAACCGAACTCTTCGTTTTCTATAAGTTCGGGGTCAGTAATTTCTGTTTCCGGTTTGCTACTGCTTTTCATAAGAAAATATTTAAAATATTGTCATGGGCGTTTCATACGTACATTTCATAATGCCGGGCATCGTGGGTGGCAGGTCAGGTTACCCTCCCGGAATAAAAAAATACAGCCGTCAAATTTAAGCAAAACTATTCAAAAAGAAATAAATGGGACTCCTGTTAGCGGTACCGGTTGTTAATTGGTGGTGGTCTGTTTGCCGTGGCATGCCGGAAATATTAACTTTGCATGGAATTTCACAGAAAAAGCATGATAATAGTTACAGGAGCAGCCGGGTTTATTGGTAGCAACCTGGTTGCCGGCCTCAACCGGGCCGGTTACAATGACCTGGTTCTTGCCGATGAATTTGGAAGTAACGAGAAGATGCGTAATTTGAGGGGACTTAAATGGAATATTCTGGTCGACCGCCAGAATCTTCTTTCATGGCTCAGGGAGAATCACATACTTGTTCAGTTTGTAATTCACCTGGGTGCGCGCACAGATACTTCAGAGATGAGGAAGGAGATACTTGAAACCCTTAACACCGGGTATTCAAGGGAGGTATGGGACATATGCTGTAATTACGGAATTCCGGTTATATACGCATCATCAGCCGCAACATATGGTGCTGGTGAGCATGGTTTCAGAGATGACCATGATCTGCCCCCGTTGCTCAGGCCGCTTAATCCTTACGGTGAATCCAAGAATGAATTTGATAAGTGGGTGCTCAGCAGGCAGAGAAAGCCCTGGTACTGGGCAGGGCTGAAGTTTTTTAATGTTTACGGGCCAAATGAGTATCACAAGGGACGAATGGCTTCAGTAGCATTTCATTCATACAGGCAGATTTCAGACAGCGGGAAAATGAAGCTTTTCAGGTCACACAGCAGCTTATACCGCGATGGGGGCCAGAAACGGGATTTCATCTATGTAATGGATGTTGTTGATGTAATTATTTTTCTGATGCAGAACCGCCCCCGGTCTGGTATTTTCAACGTAGGAACCGGTGAGGCACGTACATTTCTCGATCTTGCCCGTAATACCTTCGGTGCAATGGGGCTGAAAGAAAAAATAGAGTTTATCGACACACCTGCCGATATTAGGCATAATTACCAGTACTATACCTGTGCCCCGATGGAAAAGCTTATATCGGCCGGCTATGATAAGCCGTTTACCCCGCTTGAAAAAGGTATAGAGGATTATGTGTGCAGCTACCTTCTCGAGGGAAAGTATGCCGGCGACGCCTGAATAGTTGCATACTGGTAAGTTGTGAACTACTGATCGTTCCGGTTTGGATATGTTTTGAACAAATCAGTATTTGTTTTGTTGATTATATTAAACAAATCCAAATAAAAATAAGTTGAACAATTTAAATTATAAAAGTTATGTCATTCAAACTTCCATCACTTAATTATAATTATAACGCGCTTGAACCTCATATAGATGCGCGCACCATGGAGATTCACCATACGAAACATCATGCTGCATACATCAACAACCTTAATGCTGCACTGGATAACACGCCGGCAGCTGGTAAGGACCTTGAAGGAATAATGGCAGAAATATCACAGCACCCTGTTGCAGTGAGGAATAACGGTGGGGGGCACTACAACCACACCCTCTTCTGGGAAGTTATGTCACCAGGCGGAGGCGGTGAGCCACGTGGTGAACTTATGGATGCCATAGTTAAATCTTTCGGGTCGTTTGGAGCTTTCAAGGATGAGTTTTCACGTGCTGCAGCTACAAGGTTCGGATCGGGCTGGGCATGGCTTGTTAAGAATGAAAACGGACTGGTTGTAAGCTCAACACCAAACCAGGACAACCCGCTTATGGACCTTGCTGATGTTAAAGGAACTCCCATACTTGGCATTGACGTCTGGGAACATGCATATTACCTTCACTACCAGAACCGTCGTCCCGACTATATATCTGCGTTCTGGAATGTGATTGACTGGGATGCTGTATCGGCCAAATACCGCGGGTGATAGAGTTTTTGGATATGCCGATTACATTTTGGTTGGTTAGTTTAAATTTGGTTGGTTTAGGTTAGTTACTATCGCGAAGAGCCGGCACTTTTGTGCCGGCTCTTTTTGGTGGTGCGCCGTGCATGGGAAATAACCTGGTAGTGAAAGTCCACTATGGGGGTTCATATTTGCCAACCATTAACTAATGGCAAGGGTCTCCATATGTTTGGTGTTCAGTGCAAGGCCTTGATAAAGTGCTGCCTGTTTTTGGTTAAGATGCAGATTTTTTATAATTTGTGTGGTATTATCCGATGTTGAATCATAAAAATCCAGCAAACATGGCATTCAAACTTCCGGCCTTACCTTACGGCCAGTCAGAACTGGCTCCTGTGATGTCTGAAAAAACAATAAGTTTCCATTACGGGAAGCACCATCAGGCCTACGTGAATAACCTGAACAGCCTGATTGTAGATACCGGTTTTAAAGATGCATCACTTGAGAAGATTGTAATGGAAGCTGAGGGTGGTATTTTCAATAATGCGGCCCAGGTGTGGAACCATACATTCTTTTTTGAGTCCCTGGCTCCGGAAGGGGGAGGAGAACCCCAGGGTGATCTGGCACGTGCAATTGAAAGGGACTTTGGTTCTTTCGGTAAATTCAGGGATGAGTTCAGTAAAGCGGGGGCTACGCTTTTTGGTTCAGGATGGGTGTGGCTTGTTAAAAACAGTTCGGGTAGCCTGGATATAGTTCAGGAGAGTAATGCGGGCAACCCGATGTTACGGGATCTGGCCCCTATTCTTACACTCGATGTGTGGGAACATGCTTATTATCTTGACTATCAAAACAGAAGGCCGGATTATATAGGCGCTTTCTGGGATATAATCAATTGGCAGAAGGTGGGTAGCCGTTACTGATATTTGAGGCCACCCATCCTTTTATATCTGCAGGTGCACTCTCAGGGCAGCATTATGGCCGAGGGTGTGTTGGTCCCCGACCTTTGCTGATCCTGTCATGCAGTCCTCAGTTTCGCAGCAACGGCGTCCCAGTCCACTACATTCCAGAAGGCAGCTATATAGTCTCCCCTCCTGTTCTGGTAATGCAGGTAATAGGCATGCTCCCATACATCAATCCCGAGTATCGGAACCCCTCTTTCATCCTGTGGTACAACGTCCATTAAAGGATTGTCCTGATTGGGGGTAGAGGTAACTTTCAGCCTGCCGTTGCTGGCAACGAGCCATGCCCAGCCCGATCCGAACGTTGTGGCTGCGGCACCGGAAAACAGTTCCCTGAACTTTTCAAATGATCCGAATGAACCGTTTATAGCTGATAGCAACTCACCAGAGGGGCGGCCACCACCGTTTGGTGACATAACTTCCCAGAAAAGGTTATGGTTGAAATGCCCTCCCCCGTTGTTTCGCACTGCCATTGAGAAGGAAGATATGTTCCTGTTTATATTTTCCAGGGTCATGCCCTCACTGCCGGTTCCTTCAAGGGCATTGTTCAGGTTGTTCACGTATGCCTGGTGATGCCTGCTGTGATGAATATTCATTGTGCGTGCATCAATGTGCGGCTCAAGTGCATCATAGGACCAGGGTAATGCGGGGAGTTTAAAGGTACCTGTTTCCGCGGCTCTCATATTGCCGGGATAGACGTTGGGTTCAATTGTTTCGCGGGCCATAAGGGGTGCTGCAAGCAGTCCACCCAGTCCCATCAGCCCGGTTTTCAGAAATGTCCTTTTATCCATTTTCAATAACTTTTTCTTATTTAAACTTTTTCTAAATAACAAGAGTTGCCCGGTTTTGTTCATTTTTTTATCTGTTGTTAAAAGATCGGGAATTTTTTATCGAAATTTTTGAATGATTTGTCATGAAAAGACTTCCGGTGATGGAAATATCTTCTGAAATGTAACCTATGACGATAATTGAACGTTTATTTGTGAAACAGGCGGAAAGGTATTATCCGAAATATACGCCATACAAGTAAAGCTTGTGTTGTAAATTTTTTATTAATCTATTTTTTTCTTTTATATGGACAGGGAATTGATATACCGGTTCGGGTTTTTTCAGCAGGTTGTTCTGGTTATGTTTTTCTTTGTCATCTTCTCAGGAGTTGTCAGGGCCCAGGATCCCCAGTTCTCTCAGTTCTATGCCAATCCTCTTTATCTTGCCCCTTCATTTGCCGGACTTACAGAAGGCAGCCGGATAGGTGCTAATTATCGCAACCAGTGGCCTCAGTTGCCTGGTAAGTTTGTAACATATACCTTTTCATATGACCATTGGTTTGACCAGTACAACAGTGGTGCAGGTATCCTGTTCATGCAGGATATGGCCGGAAGCGGCAATTTGCGGACCACCAACATAGGGGTGCAGTATTCATATGATTTCCCGATCAACCCTGAATGGCACATGAGGCCTGGCGTGCATTTTTTCTATACCGAACGGGCCATAGATTTCGACAAGCTGGTTTTTAGCGACCAGATTTCACCTGACGGACAGCGGCCAACCACTATTGAGATACCCCCATTGAGCAGAAGGGGAGGGGTTGATTTTTCGACTTCAGCTATGGTCTATTCGGAGGATTACTGGTTTGGTTTTGCAGTTGATCATCTGTTAAGGCCCAACCATTCTCTGTACGAGTTTGACGGTCCCGATGCCGAAAATGCCTACATCCCTGTAAAGTATTCAGTTTTCGGCGGAACAAAATTTACCCGTGGCGGCAGAACGATAAGACGACTCGAGGAAAGCTTGCAGGTTGCATTTCTTTACCGCCAGCAGGGGCCCTTCAACCAGCTCGACCTGGGTATGTACTGGTACCGGAATCCGCTTGTTGTAGGTGCCTGGTACAGGGGGCTGCCGGGAATCAGCAGCGGAGGGCAGGATGCAGTCATTTTCCTTGTCGGATACAAGATAGACCAGTTCAATATCGGATACAGCTTTGACTTTCCTGTTTCCAGGCTCCTGGGATCGACCGGGGGAGCCCATGAAATATCGATCACCTATTCATGGTCATCCATACGTATCCCGCGGCAGCCCAGGATGGTGCCATGCCCGGAGTTTTAATCAGCTTATATCTTCCTGTGACATTTCATCGTGCAGACTTCCTTTTGGCGATGCTGGTTTCTCCTGTTTCTGTTTTTTCATTTGTCTGTGTGTCATTTCAAAAATTTCATCTACATTTGTGGCTTCTTTGCCGTTTCTCAGGTGAAAAATAATATGTTTGCCGGTACGTTATTTACTTGCTGCCTAAATTAAACCATGATAATAGCTATAAACTGAAACCTGAATACAAATGAAGAATTTATCTTTGATCATCAATGGTGTTCTTGGAGTGGCTGTAGCAGTACTTTTTTTTCTGCATTTTACTGCTCCGTCCATTACTGAAGAGGTCCAGGCTGAATATGAGGAGAGGGGCGAACGTTTTCTAACGCCTGACGATATTGTATTTGTGAACTTTGACACCCTGCTCGAGAATTATGATATGTTTTTTGACCTTCAGAAGCAGTTCCTCGAAAGACAGCAGGAACTTGAAGGTGACCTGACAACCAGGTCGCGCCGCTATGAGCGTGAGGTTACTGAGTTCCAGGACAGGGTCCAGAAAGGTTTGATGACACGCACGCAGGCTCAACAGAGGGAGCTGGAGCTGATGCAGGTCCAGCAGGAGCTGATGCAGCTGGGCGAAAAGTATTCGATGGAGCTGCGGGAAGAGGAGCAGGTGATGAACAGGCAGCTGCAGCACAGTATATATGACTTTCTCGAAGAGTACAATAAAGAGCACAATTACAGGTATATCCTGAGCCATTCGTTCGGAGGTCCTTTTCTGTACACTGACAGCAGCCTGGATATTACCCAGGATGTGATTGAGGGACTGAACCGCAGGTACGCCGAGCAAAGGCAGAGATAACCCGGTTCCTGTTTATGGGCTTTGCTTCCCCCTATTTAAAAAAACATGCGTTTTTTGATCCGTTTATCCTGCACCCTGTAGCGGAGCGTACGGGTATTATTGTTGTTATTCCCTGCTACAATGAACCCGGCCTGCTCAGGTCTGTCAACTCTCTGGCCGCCGCCTCCATGCCCTCATTCCCGGTTGAGGTGATCGTAACGTTAAATGTTCCTGAAAATGCTCCTTCCGGGGCATTTGAACAGAACAGGCGAACCCTTGAACAACTGGATGAGTGGTGCCGGGAAAATAACCGTGCCGGCTTTACGGTCCGTTCAATAAATGTGCCCCCCTTTCCTGTAAAGTACGCTGGTGCAGGCTTTGCGCGTAAGACCGGTATGGATGAAGCAGTCCGGCGGTTCAGCATGTCAGGCAATCCACAAGGTATTATCGTTTCATTCGATGCAGATTCCTTATGCGAAAGCAACTATTTCACTGAACTGGAGAGATGTTTTGCCAGCGGAGAGATAAACGGATGTACCATTTACTTCGAACACCCTGATGAGGATCAGAATGTTGAGTACTACAAGGCCATTGTCGATTATGAACTCTACCTCAGATACTATGTTCAGGCTATGCGTTTTGCGGGTTTTCCCTGGGCTTTTCATACTGTTGGCAGCTGTTTTGCCGTGAACGCCCGGGTCTATGCGGATCAGGGGGGAATGAACAGGCGAAAGGCCGGAGAGGATTTTTATTTCCTCCACAAGATGTTCCCCCTGGGCCGGTTTACCGAACTGAACACAACAATGGTAATGCCATCATCCAGGGTATCGGACAGGGTGCCGTTCGGTACGGGGGCCGCCATGAAAAAGCTTTCCGGCAACCAGGGTAAGCCTCTGATGACGTGGCCCCCTGATTCGTTCGATGATTTGAGTGTGCTTTTCAGCTCCCTTCCCGGCCTGTTCAATGCCTCTGAGCCTGAAATATTCCGGATTTCAGCATTATTCCCGGAGTTGCTGCGCGGGTACCTTGAAAAAAACCGGTTTGCAGATAATATAGTGCAGGTCAATATGAATTCTGCCTCCTATCCTGCTTTCAGAAAACGGTTCTTCAGGTGGTTTGGGGGACTGATGATATTGAAGTACCTTAATTTTGCCCGGCGTAACGGCCGGGAAGATATTCCGGTAACCGCGGCATCTGCAGGGTTGCTTTCCAGGATGGGCATAACAGCTCAGGAGGGAGCGAGGGGTCTTCTTGGCCGCTTCAGGAGGCTGCAGAGAGAGACGGTCTGGAGATGCTGAACAGTCCCGGGGAGGAAGGATGGTCATCCTTCAGCGTCAGTCGTTAAACTCAATTATGAATATCTCCTCGTTATCTCGTTTCATAAGGTATTGCTCCCGTGCAAACTTCTCCAGGTTCTCGCTGTCTGTTTTTAGCTCGTTCAGACGGGTCGAGTCGGTTTTTATCCTCTCTTTGAAATAATCCTTTTCCGATTCAAGCTGCCTGATCCTCCTGACCTCAGAAAACCGGTTCACAAGGTTATTCTGGTCGAAAAAGAGGAGCCACAGGAAAAATACAATCAGGGTGATTATGTATTTATTCCTTAAAATACGGTATATCTTTTTGCGCAATTGCATACCACAGGTTTCAGAGAATCAATGCAAAAGTATAATAAAAATAAGATACCCGAGGTACCAGAAACGTTTTTTTATGAACAACCGGCCAACAAACGTTTATTCGCCATCCTGGTGGGGATAGCGATAATCCTCAGGAGGCAGGAAGGCTTCCTTGATAGTCCGCGGCGAAACCCACCGGTACAGATTGAGTACTGAACCTGCCTTGTCATTTGTGCCGGATGCCCTGGATCCGCCGAAAGGCTGATGGCCGACTACCGATCCGGTAGGCTTGTCGTTGATATAGAAATTTCCGGCAGCGTTTACCAGTCGCCCTGTTGCCAGGTTTACAGCATGCCTGTCTCTTGCAAAAACCGCCCCCGTCAGTCCGTAAAAGCTTGTACGGTCAATCAGATCCAGTGTCTCCTCATACTTGTCATCGTCAAATACATATATAGTGAGAATTGGGCCGAAAAGCTCATGGACCATGGTGAAATAGCAGGGGTCGGGCGTTAGTATGACTGTGGGCTCGATAAAATAACCCTTTGATTTGTCGTATCCGCCTCCAGCCAATATGGTTACAGAATCGTCATTTTTCACCTTATCAATGACCCTGGTAAGTTTGGTGAATGCCTTTTCGTCAATCACTGCAGTAAAGAAGTTGCTGAAATCCTCAGGTCCGCCTATCCTGAAAGAGCTGATCTGCCCAAGCATGAGTTTTCTCACCTCCTCCCAGACAGACCGGGAGATGTAGGCCCTGGAGGCTGCTGAACATTTTTGTCCCTGGTACTCAAAAGCCCCTCGAGAAAGGGCTGTTGCCACCTGGGCCGGTTTTGCCGATGCATGCGCCAGCACGAAATCCTTGCCGCCCGTCTCGCCCACTATACGAGGATAAGAACGGTACAGCCCTATATTGTTGCCTGTGGTTTTCCATATCTCCCTGAACACCTCGGTCGAACCGGTAAAATGAATGCCGGCGAACTCACGGTGTGAGAAGATTACATCGCCGGCAACCGGACCGCTGACATAAACCATATTGATAACCCCGTCGGGCAAACCTGCTTCAAGCAGCACCTCCATGATAACACTGGCCGAATATATTTGGGTATTGGCAGGTTTCCAGACCACAACATTCCCCATCATTGCCGGGGCCGTAGGCAGGTTTCCTGCGATAGCGGTGAAGTTGAAGGGGCTTAGCGCAAAGACGAAGCCCTCGAGCGGGCGCTGTTCAATGCGGTTCCATGCTTCCGGTGTCGACTTTGGCTGGTGCATGAATATCTCGGTCATATACTGCACATTGTACCTCAAAAAGTCGGCAAGCTCGCATACAGCGTCAATCTCACTCTGATAAACGGTTTTGGATTGACCGAGAATTGTTGCGGCGTTGATCCTTGAACGATAAGGTCCCGAAATGAGTGCGGCTGCCTTCAGAAATATTGCAGCCCGCTCCCTCCATGGCATGGCGGTCCATTTTTTTCGTGCTTCAAGAGATGAATCGATTGCCATCTTTACATGTTCTGCATCTCCTTTATGATAGTATCCAAGTGTATGCGACAGATCATGAGGTGGATGTATGGCTGTTTTGTTTCCGGTCCTGACTTCCTTGCCTCCTATATACATAGGTATGTCGGCAATGCGTGACCTTGCGGCTCCTATCTCCTTTTTAAGCTCTTCCCTCTCAGGTGTTCCCGGCGCATATGTTTTTGGGGTTTCGTTAACCGCCTCGGGAACGGTATATAGTTGTTGCTGCATTTTAAGATTTTTTCAGGTTTTTAGACTCATCATAATACGGCAGTAACCGGACTTCAGGCTGCGTCTTCTTGCAGGTATTTGCCGGCTCCCTTTCCGGTATAACAAATTCCGGAAAAATTTGTTGACGCCTGAGGGGCTTCTCAGGGCTTATTCTGCGAGTCCGGGAAGGAACAGCGACAGTGAAGGGATATACGTAACCAGCAAAAGAACAAGCAGGCTCACCAGAAGGAATGGTAATCCCGCCCTGGCAGTCTTTTCGAGCGAGACCCTCCCGATGCCTGATGCAACGAAAAGACATACACCAACGGGCGGTGTGTTAAGCCCTATAATAAGGTTGAGTACTGCAATGACCGAAAACTGAATAGGGTCAATGCCAGCGAACACGGCCACCTTGAGCATAACCGGGTAGACGATGAGAAGTGCGGCTATGGTTTCCATGAATGAGCCTATAATTATAAGGATGATGTTGATAAGCAGCAGGAGCAGATATTTGTTGCCGGTTATCGTGAGCAGCCATTCTGCCAGCGACTGGGGTACCTGTTCGCTTACCAGTATCCATCCGAAAAGGTTGGCAAAGCCCACCAGTACCATAAGCGATGCGGTGGTTCCGGCCGAGTTTGTCATAACCCCTGCCAGGCTCTTCCACGAAAGTGTACGGTAAACAAGCAAACCTATGAAAAGGGCATACAGAACAGCCACCACCGAGGCTTCGGTAGGGGTGAAGAATCCGCCTATGATGCCGAAAAGGATGATGAAGGTCATCATCAGCGCCCAGAACGCATGCACCAGTCCCCGTCCCCTCTCACGCCAGGAGGCCTTCTCCTGTTTTGGGTGGTTCCTGCGGCGGGAGATCATGTATGATACCGACATCAGTCCGATAGCCAGTATGACACCCGGAATGGCCCCGGCAAGGAAGAGGCGGCCGATGGAGAGCCCCGTAAGTGACCCGGCGATGATCATCGGCAGACTGGGCGGGATGATCGGGCCGATAGTCGATGATGAAGAAGTTACGGCGCATGCAAAGTCGGCTTCATATCCCTCCTTTTTCATAGCGGGGATCATGACCGACCCTATAGACGCGGTGTCGGAGATGGCGGTACCCGATATTCCCGAGAAGATCATCGAAGCCCCGATATTCGCCAGTGACAGTCCCCCCCGCACATGTCCGATCAAATTGTTGCAAAACCGGATTATGCGGTCGGTCATACCGCATGCATTCATCAGGTTGCCTGCAAGAATAAACCCGGGGATGCTGAGCAGCACGAACATGTCGATACCCGAATACATCTTAAGGGGGATGATGATCAGCGGGTAGCCGGCCACCAAAACGTAAGCCAGGGTTGAGATGCCAAGTGCGAATGCAATGGGAAAGCGCAGGAACAGGAGCATGAAAAAGACGAGAAACAGCAGCCAGATCATGGGTTATCGGTATTTTGACTGCCGGTCAGCCCGGATATGCCGGCAATGGTGAACAGCAGGATTGAGATGCCGGTCAGGGTGATGCTCAGGAACACAAACCCCATAGTGATTTCAAGGGCCGGTGATAGCTCGTCCATTCCGAGGCGCACGAAGCTTATGCTGTGTATTATGATAATAACTGCGAACGCAGCCACGGCAATATCTGTTGCCAGCTCCAGTATCTTCCCGGTTTTCCGGGAGAGGTACCTGCCGATCAGGTCAAGGCGGATGAAATCGCCTCTTTTCACGCCGACACCAGTCCCGAAGCCTACGGAATAGATAAAGAAGATGCGGGCTGCCTCCTCGGTCCAGTGCGGCGTTGTTTCAAGGAATATGCGCGAGAAAACCTGTATGGCAACGACCGTGATCATTGCCGCCAGACTTGTGATAGCGCCGACTTTGAAAAGCCTGTAGATTGTCTTCATATGAGTTCAGTTTATCAGCCCCGTTTCTCCGTCAGCATCGTGGCCGGTTTCATGTTCCCTTAAGCGTCCCGTTTCAAGTATCTCGTAGTAAAGATCGAGGTGTTCGGGCGGCAGTATTTCCAGTACGGTTTTTTCGGCCCTCGCCCTGAATGCCTCCCTGTCAGGTTCAACAAACACCATTCCCCGCTGCTCAAGCTCTTTCCTCAGGAACTCCTCCTGCTTTTCAAACTCACGCTCGTGGTAAAGCTGCATAAGCTCCCCTGCTTCAAGCACCTTCTCCCTGAGGTCGCCGGGAAGGGCACTGAACTGCTCTTCTCCGACAACAACATAGGTCCAGCTTGTAACATGCCCCGTAAGGTTGAGGTATCTCTGAACCTCATGAAAGCCGGCGCTGTATATAAGTGCAAAGGGGTTTTCCTGGGCATCGACAGTTCCCTGCTGAAGGGCGGTGAACACTTCTGAGAAGGTCATCGGTGTGGGCTTTGCCCCCAGGTCCTGCCAGACCCTTACGAACACGGGCACATTGGGTACCCGGAGGATCATGCCTCCCAGGTCGTCGGGAGTATGCACCGGCCTGTTGGATGTGAGGTGACGGGGGCCTCGTTCAAGCCAGGCAAGCGGACGCAGTCCGATACCCTCAACCATGGCCCGGGCAATCTTACGGCCGGTTTCTCCCTCAACAACCTGCCTCAGGTGCTCTGCATCCCTTATAAGATAAGGAATGGCAAGAAAAGCAGTTACCGGCTCCCAGTTCTGCATGCTTTCACCGGTAATGGTCATTTCGACGATGCCCGCCCTTATACTTCTAAGCATATCAAGCTCACCGCCAAGCTGCTCGGAGGGGTAAACCCTGACCTCGATGCGGCCACCGGTAAGCGAGTCAAGGGTATTTGCGAAATAGAGAGCGGACTGGTGCCAGATATCCCGCTCGTTGCCCTGGTGGCCGAACCTGAATATATATTCGGGCTTGTCGGTTTTTCCGGCGCACGAGAAAAGAAAAAGGGAACAGATCAATAATGTTATTGTTTGTCTCATTATGCTATCCGCCTGAAATAAGGTGTATCACGCTCACGTCGTCGCCGTCTTTAATAACCGCCTTATAGTAATCATCTTTTTTGACAAGTTGGCCGTTGATCTTTATGATGAGCATCTTAAATGTGAAGTTCTTCTCATCCAGCAGCTCGCGCACCGTCATGGTGCCTCTGTCAAACTCCTCTTTCCTGTTGTTGAGCATTATTTGCATCGCATAGAACTTTTATTATGATTTTTGCAATTTCCCCGGGGTTATCCAAGGAGTATCTCCAGTACCAGGTTGGCCTGCATACCGGCCACAATGCTCACCCTGGGGGCGAGCGGCGGCAGGTTTTCGCCGGTCTCATTCTCCTGGTCGCCGCAAATATAGATGTTACCCGATTTAACGGTTTTTATTGCATCGTTGTTGCCGTATCCGGCAACTCCGTTGCCCATGACAAGTATCCTGCCGGGCATCTTTTCCAGCACCGTTTCGGCTATCATCAGCTTCATGGCTGCCAGGTCGAAAGCTTCGACTATCACGTCGCAATCACCAAAAACCTGCGGGATATTAAGCGGATCCAGCTTTATGTCAAAAGCCTCGACCAGGACTTCAGGATTTATCCTGGCGATGTTCTCCTTCAGGGCGAGGACCTTCTTCATCCCCACCTGGTCTTTGAAAAAGTATTGCCGGTTGAGATTGCTTTCGCTTACTGTGTCAAAATCTGCAGTTATGACACGCCCCATACCAACCCTGGCAAGCGCTACTGCGCAATTTGAGCCGAGTCCGCCGGTACCTGCAATGCCCACTGTTTTGCTGGCAAGGATTGTTCTGATCTCTTCAAAAGATTTTTTCTGCATCTGCATGTATTTTATTATGACGTTGTCAGCCGTAATTTATATTTTACATGCCCGTTTCAAAAATAACAATTACCTCGAACAACCCTAAACTTAAGACATAAAAATTGATACCGGGGTGACCGTTGCAGTTATGATAATAGTCATTTGAAAGCTAAGGCTGTTGATCTAATTTTATCAATCAAAAATATAGCGCAGATAACAGGTATAAACCAAGTTCAAACTCAAAAACCAACCGGTATGGATGTCCAGGAACTGAAACAAAGCCACAAGCTGCTTGCAGGATATGATTACACTAAAACCCCCATTGACAGGGGTTACACCGACAAGATA
>SLMM01000101.1 GCA_007133565.1 Bacteroidales bacterium | reverse complement strand
GTTATGCGGCGAAAACTGAATATTTCGGGATTGAAAAAGTTGGGATCATCGGATCCTCCTCCTATCATGAGTAAAAAACCGATAACAATAATAACGATGCCTGTTATCAGCAGCCTGTAATTCTCCCTTGCGAAGGGAAAATCAAAGGATCTTGGTGCATCTTTCTTTTTTTTGGCCATTTATTATATAGTTTGTAGATATAATATTCAAAAGTGTTCACTAATAGTAAAGGTCATCAGTCTTCATGCGCAGATACCTGCTCACGGCAAAGAAAGTGGATATCCAGTTTATTACGATACCAAGAAGTACAATCGATAGAAATAAAAGCCCTATTGTCTGTATATCATTAAAACCCAGAAGGTCTGCGAACTCCTTCTGAACCATGTAAATCAGACCGAACATAAGTGCATTGGCCAGTACTGCTGCATAGAACCCATGCGCGGCACTTTTGTATAAAAAGGGCCTTCTTATAAATGCATTGGTTGCCCCGACAAGCTTCATGGTGTTGATAATGAATCTGCGCGCGTATACAGATAACCTGATGGTGTTGTTGATAAGCGACAGGCTTATCAGCAGAAGCATCAGGCTGAAGCCTGTAAGGATCATACTTATTTTGCGGACATTCTCATTAACCAGATGGACAAGTGATTTTTGGTAGTAAACCTCCTGTACATAGGAAAATTGCTGAATATCCTTCTCGATTACCTGAATGCTGTCAGGATTGGCCCATGCTGCGAACAGATTGACCTCAATGGAAGGTGAAAGCGGATTATATCCGAGGAAACTAATAAAATCCTCGCCCAGCATCTCTTCCAGTTCAATGGCGGCTCTCTCTTTTGTAATGTATCTTGTAGATTTGACATATTCGGCTGCATCAAGGTTCTTCTGGATCCTGATAATATCAACCTCCCTGATATCTTCATCAAGTATTACCGAAAAACTTATGTTCTCCATGACATATTCAGAAAGGTTCCTGGCATTCAGCACCAGGAATACCATCAGCCCTACAATAAACAGCAGCAGTGAGATGCTTATTATTGAGATAATGTATGAACTCCTGAGGCGTCTCTTTACAACTTTTTGATCCTTTTTCATAACCAGGGGTTTACTCCGGGAAACAGGCCAAAGATATTTGACGGTTATTCAGTACTGTTTTACCGGGCCTCCGGACTATCAGCCGATAATCTCGGTCCATCCGAATTTATCTTCTTCATCGCCAAACTGGATGCCCAGCAGTCTTTTATAGATAGCGGTTGATACGGGCCCTGGCTTACCGTCCTTACCATAGTAAATGGTTTTTCCCGTTTCCAGGTCATGCACTTCGCCAATCGGTGCTATTATTGCTGCGGTTCCGCAGGCACCAGCTTCTTCAAATGTTTCCAGTTCATCTACGGCAACCGGCCTGCGCTCAACCTTAAGACCCATATCTTCTGCAATTTTCATAACACTTTTGTTGGTTATCGAGGGCAGGATAGAGTCGGATTTTGGTGTTATATATGTGTTGTTCTTTATTCCGTAGAAATTGGCGGCACCTATTTCATCTACATACCTTTTTTCCTTTGCATCGAGATACATCGGCGATCCGTATCCGGCATTTATGGCCCGCATAACTCCCCGTAAACTGGCAGCGTAGTTCCCCCCTACCTTTATATTTCCCGTACCAAGCGGTGCAGCCCTGTCTGTATCTTTAACAATGGCTATTTTGACCGGGTTGAATCCCTCCTTGAAATAAGGGCCGACAGGCGTAACGAATACCATGAACACATATTCATTTGCCGGTTTTACACCTACCTGTGCCCCTGTGCCAAGAAGAAGAGGCCTTATGTACAGAGCAGCCCCGGTGCCGTGAGGAGGGACAAAACGCTTATTCAGAAGTACTGTTTTGACAACGGCCTCTTTGAAAAGTTCCCGCGGCACCTTTGCCATATATATCCCCTCTGCCGAGTCAACCATTCTGTCTGCATTGTCCTGCCAGCGGAAAAGCCTTATTTTCCCGTCTTTGCCCTTAAAAGCCTTCATTCCTTCAAAGGCCTGCTGACCGTAATGGAGGCATGTTGCCGCCATATGGATGTCAATGTGTTCTTTTGAAGTTGTTTCCAGCTCTCCCCACTTTCCTTCACGGTAGTAACAACGAACGTTATAATCGGTTTTAATGTACCCGAAAGGCAGGTTTTTCCAGTCCGTATTTTCCATTGCGACTTATTTTTTGCCAAATTTAATTATAATTAAAGAAATGCCAATGGAAATATGGGCTGGTCAGCTATCTTGTTTAATTCTTCAACCTGCAGTCGGGGAGGTATTTCTGCAAGCTTTTGTGCCGTAAGGGTATAAAACTTGAATGACTGGAGGAAATAGCCAAGGTCATTAATGAACTCTATTCTTGAGGCAACTTTTCCATAAGCTTTCAACTCTCTGTAAAGCCTTGTTGCGGCATCTTCAAACCCGGGTTTGCCTATAAATGCCAGCCGGGCATCAGAAAGTACCATTTCTGGAAGCGTTTTAGCCGCCGGCGGATAGAAAGGGTTAGTTAAAAGAGAACTGATCTGTAGAGCCTGGTCCCTGGTATAGTGATATTTTGGAAGGGTTTCACGTAACAGATGCTGTATGTATTTTTCTCTTTGGGAGTAGCCTTTCAGATAGCTGCAGCAATCAAAGAGGGCGGCGGTTTTCACTATCAGCCTGTCTTCTTCTGAAATTTGCTCGGAGCCAAAAAGAAGTTCACAACGCGTAAGAAGATCAACGCAGTATTTATGGTTATGAAAACAGAGGTCGGCAGGTATTTTTTCTTCTATCCGCTTAAGGTATTTTTCTACTATATCGCTTAACCGCAAATTCTGAAGCCTGACGAAAAAGCGATTATTGGGTTCCTCACCTTTCATGTCTATCGAGAGTTCCGGCCGGAAACCCTTTACAAAATACATATCTATATTACCCTTGTATTTGACTGGCATTTTGCCCCGGTATTCGCATGCAAAGAAATCCCTTACAAGTTCAAAGGTGCTGCCCGAAATGTTTATCCTGCCCGGCTCACCTGATGATTCCATACGGCTTGCAGTATTTACGGAATCTCCCCAGATATCGTACGACAGCTTTTTTTGTCCTACAACCCCTGCAATTACAGGGCCGGTATGAATTCCTATCCGAAGGTCCCAGAAATTCTCATTTTCTATTTTCAACCGCTTCATGTACTGCATGATCTTAATGGCCGCCAATACAACATCAACGGGGTTTGTCCTGTTCCCTTCAGGAATCCCTCCGGCAGCCATGTATGCATCGCCAATTGTTTTAATCTTTTCAATATTTGAGTCTTCAACCAGGGAATCAAACTCAAAAAAGAATTTATCAAGCTCGTCAACAAGAACCTCAGGGTTCATTTGTTCAGCAATGCGTGTGAAGCCTTCTATGTCGCTGAATAGTATTGTAACCATGCCGTATTTCCTTGTGGTTGCCTTGCCTGTTGATTTCAACTGATTTGCCGTATCACGCGGGAGCATGTTTGACAGGAGCTCATCAACTTTTTCTTTTTGTTTGAGCAACTCTTCAGTCCGTTCATTAATGATCCCCTCCAGTACAAACCTTTGTTTGGCAAACTCCAGTGTTTTTCGAACCATCAGAAGTATTATGAATAATATCGAATTGGCGCAAAGAAGCATCAGGGGCCAGGGTTTCATTGCCAGGCAGGTGTGTTGACTGACAACAGGTTCGTATATTTCTGTACTTTGTGCAATAGTGCCGGGTATGGCCAGTAGAATCAGGCAGGATGTAAAAAATAAAATCTTAACTTTGTGAAAAATAGCAAATATTTCATATCTTGAAACCATCTTTGCTCCCGGCTTATTTAAATAATGTTTTTTTGTACGGCAGGGAAAGAAAAAGGTTTTATAATACTGCGTTCACATTCAAATAATTCAATAAGTCTGATTATTTTTGAAAATCATACTATCAACTAAATATTAAAATTATGGGAAGTAATGTCAAGCCTTTAATGGTCCCCTGGGATTTTACACAGGTTGCTGAGTATGCCCTGGAACATGCCGTAAAGATTGCGAAGATTGATGGCAATCCCATTTACCTGGCTCATATTGCCAAAAAGAAGGATGAGGTCGGTAAGCTCAAGGGAATTCTTGATGTATATGCTGTTGAAGCTTTTAAGAAATATAGCATTAAACCAAAAGTGGTTGTAAAGCACGGCACAATTTTTTCAAGTATAGGTGAGGTTGCCGATGAGATCGATGCTGTAATGGTGGTTATGGGCACTCATGGCATGAAGGGGATGCAAAAACTCACCGGCAGTTGGGCCCTCAAGGTGATTGTAAGCTCTAAAGTTCCCTTCGTTGTAGTACAGTCACCTCCGGAAGGAAACAGCTTTGAAGACATCGTATTACCGATTGACTTCAGAAAGGAAGACAAGGAAAAGATCAACTGGATCGTATACCTTTATAAACACTTTGGTTCTAAGATACACATCATTAAACCTGAAAAATCAGATAAGCGCCTGCTGAAAGGCCTCAACACCAATATAGCTTTTGCCCGGAAAATGTTGGAGCAAAAGCATGTTACATATGACATGATAGTGGCACCCGGCAAAAAGTCGTTTGCCAAAGAGACTATTGAGTATGCGGTAAAAATAAATGCTGATCTTATTGTAACCATGACCACCAAGAACATCGGTTTTACCGATTATGTTATGGGAGCGGATGAGCAGTATATTATCGCCAACAGTGCAAAGATTCCCGTTATGTGCATAAACCCCCGGATTGGCCTTACCACCGGTGGATTTACTGCAATGGGTGGCTGATAAACTCATGGAGCTGGTTTTTGCTACAAACAATCCGGATAAATTATCAGAGATAAAAGACCTTCTTGGTCAAGAGTTTGTATTGAAGAGCCTTAAAGAAATTGGCTTCGATGGTGATATTCCCGAGACCGATCCCACGATTGAAGGAAATGCTTCCTGCAAGGCATTCTTTATATATAATAGTTATATGGTTAATTGTTTTGCTGATGATACCGGACTTGAGGTTGAGGCACTGGACAATGAACCGGGCGTATACTCGGCAAGGTATGCTGCTGTTGATGGGAACACCGGGTTTAAAAGCCGGGAGGAGCTTACCAGGGCGAATATCCGGAAACTGCTCAAGCTTCTGGAGGGTAAGGAGTCCCGTAAAGCCAGGTTCAGGACTGTCATCGCACTTGTTATTGACGGTAAGGAAAAGATTTTTGAGGGTGTTGCAAGGGGGGAGATTATTTATGAAGAAAGAGGAGGGAAGGGTTTTGGATATGACCCGGTATTTGTGCCGGAAGGTGGCACAAGGACATTTGCAGAAATGAGCCTTGCGGAGAAAAACAGGATAAGCCACAGGGCCATCGCATTCCGCAAGCTGGTTAGCTATTTGAAAACCGTCA
The DNA here is from genome assembly GCA_007133565.1 of Bacteroidales bacterium. Taxonomy (GTDB): domain Bacteria; phylum Bacteroidota; class Bacteroidia; order Bacteroidales; family PUMT01; genus PXAP01. The sequence goes on along the minus strand of SLMM01000101.1, from coordinate 3,858 downwards.
AATAATATTGACCTGGCAATAATTGGTAAATTTGCAAGGAGAAACTAACCAGGATCAAATGAGCCGGCTGACACTTCTTATTTCGCTGCTTATATCTTCTGTAACATTGGGACAGGTGCCCGTTGGTGCCTGGAGAGATCACATTTCTTATATCAGGACAGTGAGTGTTGCCGATGCAGGCGACAGGGTTTACTGCTCTGCAGGCGCCGGCCTGATAGTTTTCGATAAAAAGGATAACAGCGTAGGTAAACTTTCCAGGGTACACGGACTTTCTGATACAGATATCAGCACTATTGAATGGTCGGCAGAAAACCGGATGCTCATTACAGGATATACCAACGGCAATATCGATATTATCAAGGAGAACCGGATCGTTAATATTCCTGATATTCTGAGAAGCTCGATAACCGGCAGTAAAAGGATTAACAACATAATGGTAGCTGGCGACCGGGCTTACCTTTCCTGTAACTTCGGGATTGTCGTGCTTAACCTTGAAAGGTTTGAGGTAGCTGACACATATTTTTTAGGAGGTGCCGGGACAAGACTTGCGGTTAATGATATGGAGTTTGACGGTGAATTTCTTTATGCGGCAACTTCATCGGGCGTGTACAGGGCTGCAATTGATGCCCCCAACCTGATCGATTTTTCATTCTGGGAAAGGCTTGACTTTTTACCTGACGATGCTGCTGTCTATACATCCCTGGCCATTTACGAGGGGTCACTTTTTGCAGTGGCAATGGACGGGTCGGGAAGATATTCCTGCCTGAAAACCGATGATGGCTCCTGGGAATATTTTGGCGCTCCTTCATCAGTACCCTTGACTGTAAGGTCATCCGGCGGGTACCTTTCTGTATTCAGCAATGAAGTGACATATATATATGGGCAGGGTCTTTCCCTTGTCCGGCAAATAGATGATTACGGACCCTGGTCGGCAGCATTCCGTGACGTTGAGGTTGAACATGAAGGCAGGATATGGATAGCTGACAGGAATAACGGCCTTGTGCGTGCAGAGGGCGAAAGTTATAACAGCCTGGTCCCGCCCGGGCCGTATTCAAACAGGGTTTATTCAATCAGCTCCTATCCGGGGCGGACCTACTTTGCTGCCGGCGGCCACAATGCCGCCCGCAATAATTTATGGATAAGAGGGGAGTACAGCATATTTGAGGAGGGCAATTATTCTTTCAGGCTGGAGGAGGAGATTCGCGACCTGCTGTTGGTAAAAGAGCATCCGGCTGATCCGGGTACCAAGTACCTTGCGTCATGGGGTTACGGGATTGTTGAATATCGGGAAGGCCGGTTCCATGAGCGGTTTACTGCTGAAAACAGTACACTTCGTTCAATTATTCCCGGTGATAATTACATTCGTATCGGAGGTATGGCTTTCGACAAGGATAATAACCTGTGGGTTACCAACTCCGGGGTGACCGACCCCGTATCGGTCAGGAAGGCAAATGGCAACTGGGTCTCTTTCCCTTATGGAGGGGTGATTAACCATAACCAGGCCGGACAGATAATTGTCAACCGCCCTGGGCATAAATGGATGTTGCTTCCAAGAGGTGGAGGGTTATTTGTTTTTGACAATGATCCTGACAGCGATGACCGATCAGGCGACCTGACCCGCAAGCTCAGCATTGTGGATGAAGACAACAGCCTTATAAGCAACGAAGTTTTTTCCATTGCCGAAGATAATAATGGGTATATTTGGGTTGGCACCAACAGAGGTGTGGTAGTTTATTTTAACCCCGGCAGGGTTTTTACTGATGCTAGTTTCCCTGCAAGACGCATAGTGGTCGAGGGTGTCAGGGATGAGGACAGGGGATACCTGTTGAATAATGAAACAGTAACTGCAATTGCGGTGGATGGTGCAGACCGCAAATGGTTCGGCACAGAAAAATCAGGCGCTTTTCTTGTATCTGCTGACGGAAGAGAACAGATATATCATTTTACCAGCCAGAACAGCCCTCTGCTTTCAAATAGCATAACCGACATTGATATCGACCCTTCATCAGGGGAGGTGTTTTTCGGAACATCTGCGGGTGTTGTGTCATACAGGGGAACAGCTACCGTTGGAGGAAACACTTTCAAAAATGTTTATGCTTTCCCTAACCCTGTAAGGGAGAGCTATTCCGGTCCAATTACTATAACAGGGCTGATGAGAGACTCCGTGGTCAAAATTACCGATATAAGCGGGAATCTTGTTTATGAGACTGTTTCCCTGGGGGGACAGGCGGTATGGGACGGGCTGAATGCGAGGGGGCAAAGGGTAAGGACGGGCATTTACCTTATATTCGTGTCGTCGCCTGACGGATCTCAGTCGCATGTTACCAAGTTAATGTTTATACACTGATATGGTCGAGAAAACAAGGGGTATTGTTATACATACCATAAAATATAATGATAACAGTGTTATTTCACATATCTATACTGAGGGTTTCGGCAGGCAGTCATTTATTGTAAAAGGCACAAGAAGTAAAAAGTCAACTGTAAGGATAAATCTTCTCCAGCATCTTTCTATCCTTGAGATGGAGGTTTACATGAAACAAAACAGGGATCTTCAGAGGATCAGAGAAATGAAATTGCATGAAACATTTTCGGAGATACCTTATAATCCTGTAAAAAATGCCATTGCAATGTTTGTAGCTGAAGTGTTGTTCAGAACCTTGCAGGAACAGGAAGCCAACCGGGCCATGTTTTCTTTCCTTTTAAATGCTATTAAGATACTTGATCTGTCGGAAAGCGGATATGCCAATTTTCACCTTGTCTTTTTAATGGGATTGTCCCGGCACCTCGGGTTTTACCCAAGGAACAACTATTCGAACACCCGGGAGTTTTTTGATATGGAGAATGCGGTATTTACTGAACAGAAACCGTTGCAACCATACTTTATCGCACCGCCAGCAAGCCGGTTACTTCCCGTATTGATGGGGTGCACCTTTGAGGAGATGGACAGGGTAAAACTGAATTCCGGCCTGAGGAACGAGCTGGTAACCGGCCTGCTTGATTTCTACCGTTACCATCTGCCGGGTATGGGAGTTGTGCGTTCGTTACCTGTTTTACAGGAGGTATTTGAGTCCGTCCGGCACCAATTATGATAAGAATTAATTTGCAAATGAACAGTAATGTCTGAAAATAAACAACACATTTCTGAAAGCCAGAAAAAGCTGGCGTTATATGCAAAGGTCCTGGGCCACCCTGTAAGGGTGTATATTATTGAACTTTTGAAAAGACAAACCTGCTGTTACAGCGGCGACCTTGCGCAGGAACTGCCAATTGCAAAATCAACCCTTTCCCAGCACCTCAAGGAGCTGAAAAAAGCAGGCCTTATTCAAGGAGAGATCAAGCCGCCAAGAATTAAATATTGCCTGAACATCGAAAAATGGGAAGAAGCAAGAGCCCTGCTGGGTGACTTTCTCAACACCTGATCTAAAACTATACAAGTATCCTTGATAATTAGCATAATTGTTCGTAATTTTACGAACTGAATTGTTGCTTTTGCCCGGCAGAAACCGGCAGGCGGTTTACCGGGTACACAGTGAACTTAATTGTCCAACCAAATTATCCTGATATGGAAATCAAAGTGTTAGGTCCGGGATGCGCAAAGTGCAAGAGGCTTGAGGATGCGGTAAAGACTGCCGTAAAGGAGCTTGAACTTAAAGCCCGTATTGTTAAGGTTGATGATATGATGGAGATAATGAAATATGGTGTAACCATTACACCGGCTATTGTTGTTGACGGCAGGGTTGTTCTGAAAGGCAGGATTGCCGGGGTGAAAGAGATTAAGGAGTTGCTGACCAAGGGGTAAGAACAGGTTAAAGGCCAGCCACGCTCCAATCAGGGCCGGTTGCGCCCGGATCAAAG
>SLMM01000025.1 GCA_007133565.1 Bacteroidales bacterium | reverse complement strand
GTCAGGATCATATATCCGCCCCTTTTCCCACTCCTGCCTGGAAGGGTTGTGTGTGAACCCTGTAAGTATCTCGAGTCCGAGAATTGGACGATTCCTGAGCGCCCGGTCCGGGTTTTCACTATCAACCTTTGGAGTACCGTCATCCTCAAGAGGCTCCTCGAGCCAGACGATCCTACCGTTATACTGGTTGCCCGAGACCCTGTATATTTCAATCTGGGCATTGCCCTCTTCGCTCAGCCAGTAACCGGTAACCCTGTCAGCCTGAGCCAAAAGAGATGAAGAGGTGATGAACACGATGCAAATTATTGCTGTCAGATTTTTCATTACTATCAGTTTTGTGTTAGTATTGGGAGAAAAAACCTAATTCATGAATCAAGCTTCAATACAGCAAGAAATGCCTGCTGCGGCACCTCTACATTGCCAACCTGCCGCATCCTCTTTTTCCCCTTTTTCTGCTTCTCGAGCAGCTTTCGTTTACGTGTAATGTCGCCGCCGTAACATTTGGCAGTAACATCCTTGCGAAGTGCCTTGACGGTCTCACGGGCAATTATCTTTGCCCCGATGGCCGCCTGGATGGCTATGTCGAACTGCTGTCGGGGGATGAGTTCCTTGAGCTTTGTGCACATCTTCTTTCCGAACTCATAGGCATTATCTCTGTGGGAGAGGCTTGAAAGTGCATCAACCGATTCGCCGTTAAGCAGTATATCAAGCCTGACAAGGTTTGAAGGCTTGTATCCCGACTGGTAATAATCAAAAGAGGCATATCCCCTTGATATACTCTTTAGCTTGTCATAAAAATCGAACACAATCTCGCCAAGCGGCATCTCGAAAGTCAGCTCCGCCCTGTCGCTGGTAAGGTAATGCTGCCCCTTCAAAATTCCCCTTTTCCCTATGCAAAGATTCATTACCGAACCTACGTACTCCGACTTTGAGATTATCTGCGCTGTGATATAAGGCTCTTCTATATGGTCAAGTTCGTTGGGGCCGGGGAGGTCAAAGGGATTGTGCACTTCAATGACTTCATTCTTTTTGGTATAGGCCCGGTATGAAACGTTGGGCACCGTCGATATGACCCCTATGTCAAACTCCCTGTCAAGCCTCTCCTGCACTATCTCAAGATGCAGAAGGCCAAGGAAGCCGCACCTGAAGCCGAATCCAAGGGCAACAGAAGATTCAGGTTCAAAGGTAAGCGATGCATCATTTAGCTGCAGCTTTTCAATTGAGTTTCTAAGCTCCTCATATTCATCAGGATCAATCGGGTATATGCCCGCAAATACCATCGGCTTTACGTTTTCAAAACCCTCTATGGCTGAGCTGCATGGCCGGTCAACATGCGTAATAGTATCTCCGACCTTAACCTCACGTGATGTTTTAATTCCCGATATAATATATCCTACGTCCCCAGCACTCAACTCTTCCCTCGGATGCTGGGTGAGCTTAAGCACACCAATTTCATCAGCTTCATACTCTTTGCCGGTTGCAACAAACTTAACCCGGTCGTTTGTCCTTACCCTCCCGTTCATAATCCTGAAATAGGCAATGATCCCCCGAAACGGATTGAACACCGAATCGAAGATGAGCGCCTGCAAAGGTGCATCCGGATCTCCTTTGGGAGCGGGTATCCTTTCTATTATCCTGGTAAGTATAAGCTCAACTCCTGTTCCGGTTTTGCCGCTTGCCTCTATGATATCGCCGGGATCACATCCCAGCAGGTCGATGATCTGGTCTTTTACCTCGTCAGGCTTAGCCGCATCAAGATCCATCTTGTTCAACACAGGAATGACCTCGAGGTCATGCTCAAGGGCAAGGTAAAGGTTGGATATGGTCTGTGCCTGAATTCCCTGTGTGGCATCGACTATCAGCAACGCGCCTTCACAGGAAGCGATTGACCTTGAAACCTCATATGAAAAATCAACATGCCCCGGGGTATCAATAAGGTTAAGCTTGTACATTACACCGTCGTGGAGATGCTCCATCTGTATGGCATGAGACTTAATAGTGATACCCCTCTCACGTTCAAGATCCATGCTGTCAAGAACCTGTTCACGGGCATCACGGGCAGAAACGGTCCTGGTCATCTCCAGGAGACGGTCTGCCAGGGTACTCTTTCCGTGGTCAATATGAGCTATAATACAAAAATTCCTGGTGTGCTGCACTTAAATTATCTTTTTGGTATGTTTACTCCTTTCTTCAGTTCTCTGAAGTTTTGGGTTACAAAGATATTTATTTCCCATGATTTTCGTTACTGCCGGTTACCAATCAATTCCGGCAGCAAGTTCATCAAGGCCCATTGACCGGTACCCTTCCGGCGGATAAAAGTCCGATTGTGGTATCTGCCTGTTATCAACCATGACAACCTCGGTCACCACTACCGAACCGAACTGATCCTCTTCTACCGTACGCATTGGTAATCCTGACTTCATAAAGTGTATATACTCCGATGAAGAACGGTAATCGGCAAACATGCTACCCCATGACATCTCGTCAATAAAAGCACGGAATTCGCCGTAATCATACTCCCTGCCGAGATCAACATCAAAAGTGAGCCAAACCTCCTCAACCCTGGTCCCGTCAGAATATACCAGGTAGCGGTTTGCCCTGTAGCCGGCAACCATATCGGCTTGTTCTGTCATTACTATCTCCACAGGCAGTTCGCCAATAAACTTCACTGCATCATTGCCAAGTTCAAGGTCCATTTTAAGGTCATCATACAGAGCCTGAAGTGCCGGTTTTTCATATCTTGTGGCACTCGCTAACTCCTCTTCAAGCATTTTCAGTGTAAACTCCTTCAGGAACTCCAGGTACTCATGGGGAGCACCGGTCCAGTAGCCCTTCTTCAGGGGACTGACATAGGTGAGCAGCCATTGGTCGAGGTCAAAAATAAGAATCTGTTCGTCGTCAATACTCTTTATCCTGTTATCCTGGATTATCAGTGTACTTTCAAATATCTCATCACTGCCGGCCTGCCACGTGTGCTCCACAATAACCCACCCTGAACGGCACAGCAATGGTAATGCAAAAATAAATGCAGCTAAAAATATAATTCGTGTCATAATGTAACCTCATCATGAGATCATCCCCTGTAGAACTTCCTGATCAGCACTTTTTTCAGTTCCCTTTCAAGTATCATTTCAGTTATTATCTGCGAGGGATTGTCTGTACGCGGAATGAGGCGTTTATTCAGCTCTTTCTCACTGATGTCAATATGGTACAGTAAGGCCAGCAGTTTTCTGTAATCTGAATTAAGCAGATCAATCAGGCAGGAATCAAGTTGCTCAAAAAGTTCGTCATATGCATTAAGGGTATTGCCCGAAAACTTTATTTCCATGCCGAATAGAGCAAAATCTTTGATAACCTGCTCCGCCGTGAGCCTGATTATCTCTTTCTGGTTACGATAATCCTCAATCTGTGATTTGCTGAAATCCGGCAACGACATTGCATCAGAATTACTCCCCTATCTCAAGGGTGCGAATTATTGCTTCAACCTGTCGCAGTAAATTCCGTTTTCTATCCCCCGGAACATATACAAAAGCCTCAGCCACAACCACCTTGTTTCTCTCTTCATTAAGAGTGGCATGACTGATAAAGGGCCCTCCCATAAAATCATTTTCTAATCTCCATAATCCCCTCAGCTTGGCATGATACCTGTCGTTCTCCATAAATTCAATAAACTCAGGTGGAACAAGGGTTTCGGTAGCCATCCATGATCCAGGTGACGGACCCTCTATATATCTTCGAAGAAACCTGTCCCTTACCCTTACAAGATATTCCGGGGTAAACGTCTCAGGGTCAGTGTACTCAAACTGATAAACAAATACACCCTGTATGATATCCTGAGTTACCCTTCTCGGATCATGCCGGATCCAGATAAAATCGGTGGTATCTATTATAATATTGTATCCCCTCGGAACAACCATGGATACGTCGAACTTATCCTGAAGCCGTTCCCTGATTGAAACCCTCTCCATTGACTTGTGATAATCAATAATTCTCTCCCTTTCGGCAGAAACAAACTCATCAAGAATTCTTTCTCTCTGGTTTTCCAGGAATGAGGCAAGAGACTCCGAATCCCTGGCAATTATCTCAATTACCGTTTGGGGCCGTGCCCAGACATTCTTTCTTATGCTCATCCGGGTTTCTCCTGCAGTTGGAGAGACATTGACAACAACAATGTTACGGTGCGTTTTGAAAATATTCGTAAAGGCTGCATGCCCTATTCTGACTATATTGAACATAGGCTCATACTGCAACAACCCCGGATGTTCCGATGCAAGGGTCCTACCCAGTACCCTGCCGGGTTCTGCTTCCCAAAGCGGGGCATTCATTACCACAACTACTTCTCCTGCGCGCCCCGTAACATTCGGTAGCAGGGGTCTTCTATCACCCCTGCATGATGATATTGAAATGAGGACTACCAGTATCCCTAAAACAAATAAGCTTTGTAATGTTCTAATTCTCATGGGCAGTTGTTTTAATATTAAAACTCTCATCATCTGGCAGTTTTCAAACGGAGAGAGATTAAGCTGCAACGATACCCCACAGGGACGAACCGGCAGATAAGATATCAGAATATTATCTGTAAAAACACTCCCGGAGTAATCAGAAGACACTATTTGGTTTTCTCCTCAATGGGCTTGTCTGCCTCTTTGTCTTCATCCTTTTCTTTTGTTGCATTCTTGAACTCCTTGATCCCCTCTCCAAGGCCCCTCATCAGATCGGGTATTTTCTTACCCCCGAAAAGGAGAAGTATAATAACAACGATGAGAACAATCTGCCACGGACCAACCATAGCTCCCAAAACGAATAGATCAGTCATATCCTTTTTATTAAATTAGTCCACAAATGTAGTAATAAATACAGTAATTAAAACGATTTTAAATGATAATCATTACCTGAATAACCTTATAATATCATTGCCGTTGGCATACAAAATAAGGGAAAGCAGGATCAGCATTCCGGTAAGCTGAGCATATTCCATGAACTTGTCACTTGGCTTTCGCCCCGATACCATCTCATATACCAAAAACATCACATGCCCGCCATCAAGCGCAGGTATAGGCAATACATTCATTATAGCAAGGACAATTGACAGGAATGCAGTCATGCTCCAGAATGCCTGCCAGTCCCACGCCCCCGGGAAGATGCTGCCAATGGTAATAAATCCGCCCAGTGACCGGTATGCTCCGGTTTCGGGCGAAAAGATCAGCCTGAGCTGCTTCAGGTAGCTGCTAAAGGTTGAAAGTCCCCTGGTTATACCTGCCGGTATTGCTTCCAGAAATGAATATTCAATCGTTTTAAGCTCAAAAAACCTGTTCAGCTCTCCCACCGGCATTACACCGATAAGTCCGTGGTCGGGGACTGTAAGGGGGACTTCAAGCTCCATTCCTTCACGTTCAATATTTACAGTAACATCATTGTTGCGGTTGGAAATCAGTTCCTCCCTGAACTCCAGAAAATATGGAAGATCCTCCCCATTAAGCCCGATTATTCGGTCACCTTCCCTGATACCTGCGTCCCTTGCCACGGATTCATCGGCAAAGTCCTTAACAATAAAAGGTATCCGCATGTCAATAAACGGTGTTCCGGCAAGAAGCTTTGGAGTTATATCATCAGGCACCGTAACTTCTGCAAGTTGTCCGTCACGCTCAACCTCAATGGTACTGACATTATCCAGCACAATGCTTGGAACGATCTGAAAAAACTGGTCAACAGGCTTATTGTCAAGCGAAACAATGACATCCCCGTGCTTCAGCCCGATATCCCTGGCAAGAGAATCTGCATGTATGCCCCAGGTCAGGTTCCCGGCTGGCAGATATCTTTCACCCCATGTATAAAGCATTGAAGCATAGATGGCAAGTGCCAGCACAAAATTGACCATAACACCACCCAGCATTATAAGCAGTCTTTGCCAGGCCGGTTTTGACCTGAACTCCCAGGGTTGTGGTTCCCGGCTCATCTGCTCTTTATCCATTGACTCGTCAATCATGCCCGATATTTTAACATACCCTCCAAGGGGGAGCCATCCAAGTCCGAATTCTGTTTCACCTCTTTTGACTTTAAACAAAGTGAACCATGGATTAAAAAACAGATAAAATTTTTCAACTCTTGTTTTAAACAGGCGTGCAAAGAGAAAGTGCCCTAACTCATGCAATATGATCAGTATTGATAGGCTTAAGAAGAACTGCGCCGCCTTAATAAGTATTTCCATTTTCTATAATTTTCAGAATGCAAAATCTAAATTAATTTTAATATCTGTACATCTCGCTAAGGGATAAGGGTTTCTGCAAACAACCTCGCTTCCTTGTCGGCATCCCTGTAATCGGACAGACCGGGAGTTTTAACAATTGTTACCCTGTCCATTGTCTTCTCTATAATTGATGACATGCCATAAAACCCAATTCTGTCATTTAAAAAAGCATCAACCGCAATTTCATTCGATGCATTCAGAACACAGGGCATGGTTCCCCCTGCTCTCATCGCCTCATAAGCCAGAAAAAGATTTGGAAAGCTCCCAATATCCGGCGATTCGAAATTAAGCTCAGGATAGTCGGCAAAACTGAAACGAGAGAAATCTGATTTTATTCTTTCCGGGTATGAAAAAGCGTAAAGGATCGGCAGTTTCATATCCGGCAGTCCCATCTGTGCTTTGATGGAGCCGTCTGTAAACTGGACCATTGAATGCAGGATAGACTGCGGATGTATCACAACGTCAATCTGTTCGGGCAGTAACCCGAACAACCATTTGGCCTCTATGACTTCCAGACCTTTATTCATAAGCGTTGCAGAGTCTATAGTAATTTTCGCACCCATCGACCAGGTCGGATGGCGAAGGGCCTCATCCTTTGTAACTTTTTCGAGATATTTCCTGCTCCTGCCTCTGAACGGGCCTCCTGATGCCGTCAGTATCACCTTCTCCAAAGACCCTTGCTCGCCGACAAGGCATTGAAATATTGCCGAATGTTCAGAATCAACAGGTATGATGTTCACCTTGTTTTCGCGTGCAAGGCGGGTTATCATCTCACCGGCAACAACCAGTGTTTCCTTATTGGCCAATGCTATTTCCTTGCCCGCCTCAATTGCGTTTATAGTCGGGATAAGCCCCGAATAACCAACCATGGCAGCCAGTACAATATCGATTGATTCCATTTTTACAACCTGCTCAATTGCATCAGTGCCGGCATATATCTTTATCGGGTGGTTTCTAAGAGCTTCCGCCAACAGGGAATATTTATCGCTGTTGGCAATAACAACGGCATTAGGCTGATATACTATAGCTTGCTCAATCAACAGCTGTACATTATTATAAGCGGTAAGGACTTCTACTTCAAAGAAACTATTGAACCGGTCAATTACCTCAAGGGCCTGGGTTCCGATCGATCCTGTTGAACCAAGTATGGCGATCCTTTTCTTCATAATTATAAAGTCTCACGGAATTCTCCTTCAGGCATCAGAAAAGAATGTAATTTTCAGGATTCAGGGGCGATCCGTTTTGCCACAGTTCAAAGTGAAGATGAGGTCCGGTGGTAAGCTCCCCGGAGTTGCCGACTATTGCAATGGCCTCTCCGGCAGTTACATATTGACCTACACTCTTAAGCAGCTCGGCGTTGTGCTTGTAAAGAGACAGGTAGTTGTTATCGTGTTGTATCTGTATTACATAACCCGTCTCTATTGTCCAGTTTGCAAATGTTACTGTGCCGTCCATAACTGCAAGTACCGGCTGGTTAATTTCAGTTACCAGGTCAACTCCGTAATGGCCTTGCTGGGGATTGAACCTGTTAATTATCAACCCGGTTGTAGGAGGGAGAAAATGTCTTGCAGGCAGGTCTCCAGTAAGCACCATATCACCGGAAACTGACAGGCTGAATTGCTCCTGGCCCTCAATTTGTGACCGCAGGATTGAATCGTATCCTGACCTCGTAAACTGTATGTCATCAACCCTTAGGGCAGTGTCGGGTGTGTATTCGAAACTGCGGGGTTCCCGGCCTGCGATAATATCTCTTATGTTTTCAAGAAACTGCTCCCTGATCCTGAGTTCATTTTCAAGGGAATCAAGTTTGATAGCATTCATTATCAGATCACGTCTCGTACTCCCGTCGGGATATCCCGGAATCAACTCCCTTATGGGTGTAAACGCTATCAGAACTGTTACCAGTGCAATCAGGATGATTGTTGAAGTACCAAGTATGGAAAATAAATTCATCTTGGTAAGCCTGACCGAAACTACCTCCTCATAGGTATTATCATTGAAAATGATGAACCTGTACTTGTGCTTAAGCCTTTTGAAGAAACTCTCTTTCTTTTTTCTAGCCATATCCAGACCCTGTTATATAATGCAAAGATAATAAGTTTAATTGTATAGATATTTCCAGTGGGCTCAATTAATTAAAGAGTATACCGGTTTGAACCTGAGGGCCGGCATCTTTATAACAAAAAACAGCATCCTGTTATTTTACAAACCGGATAAGAAACGGCTTGATTAATTGGAAAAAAATTTTGCGGTTCAACAAACTTGAATTACTTTTGCATTTACTCATTGCGGGGTGGAGCAGTGGCAGCTCGTTGGGCTCATAACCCAAAGGTCGCAGGTTCGAGTCCTGCCCCCGCTACTAAAACCCTCTGAAACCATTGATTTCAGGGGGTTTGTTTTTTGTGCTACCTTATTCTTTCCGGCTGCCTTGTTCCGGTTATTGTATCAGACGAGCCGGTTATGCGGTTGTTCTCCCCTGTATAAACGCAATGCATTTCTTGCTGCGCTCACCCTCATCTCATATGTTGCTTCTTTTGAATACCATGCCGTATGTGGATTAATGACAATGCGGCCTTTCAGCCATTCTTCGGACCTTCGCCAGGCATCTGTAAGTTTATCTGCGTCAGGTGGTTCCTCAGGCAGCACATCGGTTGCAAACTGGTAAAGCTTACCTGAACGAAGAGCATCGTATATATGTGAGATATCTTCAAAAAGTCCGCCCCGGGCTGTATTTACAAGGGATGACCCCGGTCTCATGGCATTGATGAATGACCGGCTGATCATGCCTGTGGTCTCTTCGTTAAGAGGTACATGAAGAGATACAATGTCTGCATCTTTGAGGGCCTCTTCAAGGGAGTCGACACGTTTTGCCGAGAGCAGCTTCTCATAGCCTCTCTCCTTATACTTATCGTAAAATATCACATTAAATTTTAAGGCATTGCACTTCAATACAACCGACCCGCCGATCCTTCCTGCGCCTATCACTGCCAGGGTTGTGGCGGAGTTCCTTCTGATCCGGCTGTTAAAGTTTTCCTGCCAATATTTGAGATACTCCTTTGCAGCCTCATTATACAATGTCATTCCCCTTGCAATGTTCATTATCATCGCAACCGCAGTATCGCTAACCTCATCAACTCCGTAATCGGGGTTATTACATGCAATTATCCCCTGAGACCTGATAGCATCCAGGTCAAGAGTGTCAAATCCCGCACCATATCTCTGAACGCCTCTCAGCTTCGGAAGGTGTTTTAAATAATCCTCATTGATGATTTCGTGCCATACCAGCAGAACCTCGGTTTCTGGAGTTACCCTGCCAGACAACAACTCTCCGAGCAACTCTTTCTCGATATCGGGATTTGTGATAAAATCGGTTATGGCAATTTTCGACATCACTGCTCCATTACCTGCCTTATATTTGCAGCAATCTCAGCAAGCTCATCTTCACCAAGGCGGAGCTTGGGGCGTCCGAAATTAATATCTTCCAGCCTGTTTATCGGGATCAGGTGAATATGGGCATGAGGTACCTCAAGCCCGAGAACGGCAATACCTATTCTTTTGCAGGGTATAACCCTTTCAATTGCTTTTGCTACCCGCTTGGAGAATACTTGCATCCCCGCGAGCAGGTTATCGTCCATATCGAAAATATAATCAACCTCCTTTTTAGGTATGACAAGGGTATGCCCCCTGGCCAGAGGATTAATGTCAAGAAAAGCCAGATAATCCTCATCCTCTGCAATTTTGTGCGAGGGTATCTCTCCTTTTACTATTTTGCTGAAAATGGTCGTCATGGCTCGATTTCTTATTATCTTGAAATTTCAAGAATTTCTAAATTGATAATCCCGGAAGGTACAACAATCTCCACCTCCTCTCCAACCTGTTTGCCAAGAAGTCCCTTGGCAATAGGAGTGTTGACGGAAATTTTCCCTTTCTTTATATCAGCTTCAGTCTCAGACACAATAACATACTCATTCACGGTACTGTTGGCCTTATTACGGATCTTGACCTTGTTAAGAATCTGAACCCGGCTGACGTCAATCATTGATTCATCAAGTATCCTGGAATTCGCCAGAGAATCCTCCAGTCTTGCAATCTTTATCTCAAGCATGGCCTGAGCCTCCTTCGCAGCTTCATATTCAGCATTTTCAGAAAGGTCGCCTTTATCCCTGGCTTCGGCTATCTGCCTGGAAATCGCGGGGCGCTCGACACCTCTCAGGTGTTCCAGCTCAGCCTTAAGCTTTTGCATCCCTTCTTCTGTCAAATAAGAGACTTTATTCATGATCTCCGGTATTTACAATTAAAACAAAAAAGAATTCCGGTAACCCGGAACTCTTTCCTGGGCAAAGATAATAATTTTTATAATTCAAAGTCTATAAAGCCGACATTATCAAAAACTTTCAGGACCGTATCCTTCATAATTCCTGGAAAAACTTGATTTAGCTCGAAAATGGGAACCCTGTTATAAGATAATAATAACCATACCTGTAGCGTCAGAATGTCCTCCTGTCAAGTATTTCATAATAGATAACAGCCTTCTTCAGATCAAAGGGGATTCCTCCTCCCTCAGAACTACCGGTGCTGTAGGCATCATCGTACACATTCTCAACCTTCCCCTCTAATTCAGCAATGGGATTGTTACCGGCAGCCTCTTTCATCACCGCATCAGCATCCATGAGCATCTCTCTGGCTTCGGAATCAGTCATCCACTGAACGGATTTCCCTTTTGGTGCATCTTCTTCATCAGCGGTAACCATAGCAGGTCTGGCGGCAGTTTCAGCCTCCTCTTCATACTCATCATGGTCTTCGAACATTTCTGACAGCGGATCACCCGGCCTTTCCTCCTCTTCGGGGGACTGCTGGACCGGCTTTCTCTTCCTCATACTCAATACCAGTATTACAATTGTAATCAGCAGGTATATAAAACTCTCAAAAAAGCCTTCCATAAAACAATTGAATTTTTCCTGTTCTCACTTGATACAAATCGTCCGCAGATCCCGCAAATTATCTTTCAGGCCCGGCCAATAAAAAAACTACTCCAAAATCATGTAGTATCTTTAAGATAAACAAAATTTCGTGTAGGTTTGCAAATATTAATTGTCCTCAAATATGATATACTTTCCAAAAATAAGAAAAATATTTATTATTTCATTGATTCTGTCAACTTTTATTGCCTGTGACGACCAGGATGACTGGATACCGAATGTCAGGGTTGACAAGTGGATGGATCTTAACACTGAGCTGGCGCCTCTCGGGCTGTTACAGGCAAGGATAATTCCCCAGGAAGGGGTAAACGGTATATTGCTGTTCAGGTTGGCAGACCGCGAATTCAATGCTTTTGACCGCACCTGTTCCTTCCAGCCATCAAGAAATTGTGCAGTAGAATTTGATGAAAGTGAGCTTAAAGCATCCTGCCCCTGTTGCGAATCAGAATTTGAGCTTTTCTACAGCGGAGGTGTTCAGAAAGGGCCCGCAAAACGGCCCCTTAAACAGTACCGCACTACAATACAGGGTAATATGCTGCGCATTACAAATTTTTAACCCCCCGAAATATGCTTTGTATTTCTCATCCAGGTACTGATCCATATTTCAATCTTGCCGCCGAGGAGCACATCCTGAAAAATCTTTCAGCCGACTGCTTCATGCTCTGGCGGAACGATAAAACCATTGTTGTTGGAAAACACCAGAACACCCTCGCCGAGATCAATATGGAATATGTGCGCGAAAATCATATCAGCGTTGCCAGAAGGTTGTCGGGGGGAGGTGCAGTCTATCACGACCTCGGCAATCTTAATTTCACATTCATCATTAACGGTATCGAAGGGAAACTGGTTGACTTCAAAAAATTCACACTCCCCGTCCAGGAGGTTCTCCGGAATCTGTCGGTCAATGCAGAATTTACCGGGAAGAACAACCTCACGATCAAAGGCAAAAAAATTTCAGGCAATGCTGAACATGTTTACAAAAGAAGGGTTCTGCACCATGGAACGCTGCTATTTTCATCTGAAATTGATGAGCTCAGCCTGGCTCTCAGGGTCAATCCCCTGAAATACCGAAGCAAAGCGGTTAAAAGCATCCGCAGCAGGGTTACCAATATCCAGGAGCATCTTAAGGCCCCTATTGATGTGTTGCAATTCAAAGACATGATCCTTGAGCATATTAAGAATAAATACCCGGATGCCATAAGTTACGAATTTTCGAATGAGGACCTGATATCAATAAATAAGCTGCGTGAAGATAAATACCTGACATGGGAATGGAACTTCGGATATTCGCCAAAATATGACTTTGAAAGGTCATTTATGACCAGGGCCGGGTCAGTACAGGTTTCTCTTAACGTTTCAGGCGGTATTATACGCAATGCAAAAATATCCGGAGACCTGCCGGGTAATCCCGGTATATCAGTTTTGGAAGTTCTTCTTAAGGGATCCAGGCATGAAGAATCAGAACTGCAGAAAAGACTTGAATCAATCCCCTTTTCCGAGTACTTTCCCGATATATCAGCAGGTGAATTTATCAGGGGGCTTTTCTGACTTTCAGGTCCGCTTACCTTGGGTAACCGTAAGCAATGCCCGTTATTGATATTGAGGGAACATCTCCGTAGCCACCCCTGGTATCAGTGTCTGTAATCAGGATTATTTCGGCGCCCAGCCGCAATGCCTGCATCTTCAGCCGCATCCCGGCATTCCTCTCGGTATCTCTTCTGCTTCTTCCTGCCGGGGTTGTTACAGTAACCTCACCCTTTTTAACCATTCCACTTATATCCTCCGGGTCATCGGTAAGCAGAACATGCTTCCATGCATCAAATGGAATAACCCTGAATACCGGCAATTGTCCGGTCACATCTGTTGTAGGTAACAGGCAGTTTGTTGTATCGGTTGGTACCGCCGAAACACACAACAAGAATAACATGCCTGGCAAAAAAGCCAACTTTAGCATAATTCGATAAAATATTCGCCTGACAAAGATAAAAAACTGTTTTAACCAGTTGCCGTCTACCTGTTTTGAAACACCATCTCTTCGTCGATATAACCGTCGGCTATCACAGTCATCCTTATATTTTCAGGATGGACAGAAACCATTGATGACAGGAGTATCGACGGGACCATTACCTTCCCGTTATTTATTGAGAGCTGGGTATTCATTACAGGCTCACCCCTGGCAAGTGAAAGGGCTGCAGATGCTGCGGATGTTGCAAGGGTCTCAATATATTTGTAAACAGTCATGGTTTGTTTACCTTCAACTATCCTCCGGCATGCCTCAGCTTCGGCATCTTGTCCGGAAAGCAGTACCCGGCCGGCCAACCCATGTTTTTCAAGGGCCCTGAAAGCTCCCCCGGCAATGTAGTCGTTCGATGCAACTATTGCATCAAGTGCCCCGGGATTATCCTCAAGGTAATTATCAATTATCCGGTAGGCCTCTTCAGCACTCCAGTCTCTTATATAATGATCCAGAACAATCCTTATTTTTCTGGACTCCACCAATGGCTGAAGAACATGCATCTGCCCGAGACGGAGCAGTATTGAATTGTTGTCGCTTGCATCACCCCCAAGCAGGGCATAATTTCCATCCGGCCTCATGCGTGTCAGGTACTCGGCCTGCATCTCCCCGACTCTCATATTGTCAAATGAGATGTAAAAATCCAGGTCACTGTCATTTACGATACGGTCGTACGCAATTACCTTAATACCATTGTTATGTGCAAGATTAACGATTTCCGAAGCTTTTCTGCTGTCAACCGGCACTATGACCAGAACATCAATCCCTCTTTTAAGCAGTTCATTAACCTGTTCCACCTGTCTCAGGTGGTTGTTTTCAGCTTCAGTAACATAAACTGTAGCTCCGGCATTCCTTATACGTGCGGTGAAATAATCAATATCTTTTTCCCATCTCTCATGGGAGGGCCCAACGCTGAACCCGATTCTGACCTCGTCGGCTCTGCCGCAGGCTGACATAATAATCAGGCCGGTCATCACAATGATTATCGAAAATACATTTGTCTTCATAACCAGAAATTTAGTGAAAAATATAATTTACTAATGCTATACAGACTGTCGCTGATTGTGTCCGGTAAAGATGAATTACCGAGTAGAAGAATCCCCGTAATACCGGGTATGGAACCCCCGGCAGACTAATTAAAAGCGAACCGGCATACAGAACTTTGCCAATTCATCACTAAAGCCTGCAATCCCATAAAAATGAAAGGTGACCTGGGATATGGCAGCCTTCTGCATAAACTGAGACCGTTGACCATTCCGGATTGTTAAATCCGGGATTTGATCTATTTTTCATGCAATCAATTTATGAAAAATAAAAGTCAAAAACAATATTTTAACGCCAAGTATCAGCCATTAATTATAAGAAATAACTATTTTCATATTATCTTGTCTGCCGAATATAGATAAAAATTATACCAGTTTAAACTTTGCAAACTAAATAATCACATGGATGTAAGGGAAAAAATAATAATTGAAGCGGCAAAACTTTATTTCATGCATGGTGTGAAAAAGGTTAAAATGGATACTATTGCCGGAAAATTAAAGATCTCCAAAAGAACCATCTATGAGAATTTCAGGAACAAGGACATTCTGATAAGAGAAACAATTGACCTGAATCAAAGGGAGCAAATGAAAATCAACACCCAAATTCTTGATAATTCAGAGAATATTATCGAAGCGGTGCTGAAGCTTCTTAAATCAGGATCGGAGATTCTTTCTCAGATAAATCCAAATTACTTTGCAGACCTCAGGAGACTCTACCCGGTAATCTGGAAAGAGAAGATACAGGAGGGCAAGGCTCAGACATTTAATCTTATAATGAGCCTTCTGAAAAAAGGCAAAAAACAGGGTGTTTATAAGGAAGACATCAATGAAGAGATTATATCGCTTATTCTTATTGAGCAGTTGTTCATGATTTCTGACCCCGGGATCTTTCCTCCTGCTAAATACAAAATATCCGAAGTTTACGAGAATATAATAATAAGCATGACCCGGGGTGTTGCCACAAAGCACGGGATTGAGCTGCTTGAGAATTACCGGCAGTCAAAATAGCTGTTTTGTTGAACACCGAAACATGGGAATCATGTTTCCGCTGCCATATCTATTCATCCCTGAGCGTATCAACAGGGTTAAGCCTTGCGGCCCGGTAAGCCTGGAAGCTCACTGTTGAAACCGCTATAATATAGGTTATTACGGAGGCCGCCAAAAACAATACGATTCCCTGATCAATCCTGTAAGCAAAATTCTCAAGCCAGTTTCTCATAAAATACCAGGCAACCGGCCAGGCTACTAAGGTTGAGATAAGCAGCAGGTAATTTATCTCTTTGGAAAGCAGTGCTATTACTGATGCTTCTGAAGCCCCCATAGCCTTTCTTATACCTATTTCCCGGCTCCGCTGTTCTGCAGTAAACGATGCCAGTCCGAGCAACCCAAGGCAAGCCACAAACACCGAAAGAACTGCAAAAATCGAAAAAATCATTCCCGTCCTCTGTTCACTCCTGTATCCGGCAACAAGGTCATCTGCCAGGAATGAATACTCAAATGGCTGGTCATCGACAAATTCATCCCACTTCTGGCGGGCAAAATCAATCGCGGCAGCAGAACTGCCGGGCTCGATCCTGGCAATAATGTAACCACCCCAATCTCCGGGACTTAAGATCATGGGATTGATGGTCTGGTGCAGCGTTTCGAAATGGAAGTCACGTACCACACCTATTATAGTAAAGGCAATATCCTCAGGAGCATCTTCCGTTCCACCCGCGCCGGTCTGCAGTACACGCTTGCCAACAGGGTCTGTGTACCCCATTTGCCTCACTGCCGTTTCATTCATCACAACTGCCAGTGAATCACTTGCATAATTGCGGGAAAAGAACCTGCCGTCAACAAGTTCAAGCTGAAGCACATCAGCATAATCCCAGTCAACCCATGCATTAGAAATAATATTCTGCTCACCCGAAGCAGTCCCCTCCCGCCTGAATGCATTGCCGCTGAATGATGTCCCGGGAATGGCATGCGCCTTGGAAGTGCTTACTATCCCGGCAAACCCCTCCAGCTCCTGGCAGAATGCTTCCCTTTGTTCCTGCGGAATATTATAACCCCTTTGGATAACTAGCACGTTATCGGGATTCATGCCCAGATCCTTCGTGCTGATATAATCCATCTGGCGGTAAACAGTCAGTGTACTTATTATTAACACAATTGTAATTACAAACTGGAATACGACAAGTATCCCTCTCAGCCTGGAGCCTTTCATACCCGACTGCAATTTGCCCTTAAGAACCTTTACAGGCTCAAAGGAGGACAGGTAGAATGCCGGATAACTGCCTGACATAAGTCCCACAAAGATGCCTACCAGCAATAAGCCGGGCAGGGTGTACCAGGTGGTAAAATACTGCAGTTGCAGTTGCTTGCCGGATATATTGTTGAAAGAGGGTAAAAACAGTTCAACCAGCACCAGGGCAACAATCAGTGATACAAAACTTAAAAACACCGATTCGCCAAGAAACTGGTTTATAAGCTGTGCCCTGGATGAACCTGCCACCTTTTTCAGCCCTATCTCTTTTGCCCTCCCGGCAGACCTGGCAGTGGACAGGTTCATGAAATTTATACTCGCGATAACAAGTATGAACAGCGCAATTAATGAAAACACCACAACTGTGGTCATGCTTCCGTTTCCCCGGATCTCGTACTGAAGGTCGGAATGCAGATGTATACTGGTAAGCGGTTGAAGGTAATAACCCCATTCATCGCCGCTTTCATAGAAATCTTCCAGGGTTATCCCCAGGGCCATTTCAACCTGCGGCCCGAGATACCTTTCAAGCATTTCGGGAAATTTTGCCTGCAGTTCGGCAGGGCCTGACCTTTCGTCAAGAAGAATATAGGTATAATAATTATTGCTTACCCACATCTGGTTGCTGTGTTGCGGAACACTGACAAAAGAGCCGGCCACATCGAACGAAAAATGTGAATTTGCCGGCGGGTCTTCAATAATGCCTGTGACTTCAAAATGGGTACGCTGGGTTCCAAACTCCAGTGTCATGCCTATAGGGTCTTCATCCCCAAAATACTTTTTTGCCGCCGACTCGGTCATTACAAGCGTATGGGGGCGGTTGAGGGCGTTTTTAGGGTCGCCCTTAACCATAGGAAAAGAGAATATATCGAAGAGAGTTGAATCAGCCCAAACAAATCCCCTTTCGACAAAACTTCTTTCGCCATGGCGCAAAACCGGGGTAGCATCAAAATTGTAGAATCTTACGGCACTCAGCACCTCAGGATAGTCGGCTACAAGAGCTGCAGCCATTGGTGCCGGTGTAATGGGAGCATTAAAGATGCTTCCCTGCATGCTGGCTTTCATGCAAAGGCGGTAAATGTTGGAGGAATTTTCATGGTGCCGGTCATAACTCAGCTCATCCTGCACAAAAAGAAGTATTATGAGTGAGCTGGCAATCCCGATCGCAAGTCCGGAAACATTAATCAAAGAATAACCTTTTTTCCTTATCAGGTTCCGGTACGCTATAGTAATATGATTTTTTAACATTCTGATGTAATATTTTTCACTTACTGTACCTGCTGTTACGTTTCATACTTCACAGAATCCAAAATCTGAACCAATCTGTATATATGCCTGATAAAATGATGGTTAGCCTGCCAGGGAAAATTTTAAAATTCCGGTTTTGCACGGTTTCGGGACACCCGGTGTACGATAACGGACTCCTATTCGTAACGCAGTGACCTGGCCGGATCGATCAATGCCGCTTTCAGTGACTGGTACCCTGAGGCAATGAACACCACCAGTACCGACATCAATGCTGCGCCTGCAAAAACAAACGGATCTTCCAACGGTATCCGGTATGCAAACATCTCAAGCCACCTGGCGGTGAAATACCATGCCAGGACCCATGACACAACATTCGCAAGTAACAGCCATAATCCAAACTGCCTGAAAAAGATGAATACAATTGAAACCTCATTGGCCCCGAAAACCTTTCGCACGCCAATCTCCTTGGTTCTGTTCTCAACCATGAATGAAGAGAGCCCGTACATGCCAAGAGCTGCTATGAGGAATGCCAGCAAGCTGAAGAAGGTAAATATACGGCCCAGTTGCATCTCCGATCTGTAATGGAAATCATATTTATCAGACAGCAGGGCAAATTCGAACGGGTCATCGGGATTGATTTCTTCCCAGGCTTCTTTTATGCCGGCAATGGTAAGGTGAAAGTTCACCGGCGAAATATCAATGGTCATATACCTGGGGAACCCTCTTAAAAGATGAATTATCAGGGGCTCGACCAGCTGGTGCATCGACCTGAAGTGAAAATCGCCTACCACACCGATCACAGTATATGTTTCAATATTGTTATCTCCGCGCTGTCTTCCTATGGTCATGCCAACAGGGTCGTTCCAGCCGAATGTACGAGCTGCCGTTTCATTTATAAGTACCGCCATTGTATCAGTGGCAAAAGCCGGGTCAAAATTTCTTCCATTCTTAATGCTGATACCCATAAGTTGGCTATACTCAGGATCAGCATGCATAAAACTGATTATGCTCTCTTCATCCACGCCTTCGGGCCTGAATACAGTGCCGCTGAACTCCTCTCCCGGAAAGGAGGTTGAAAAAGCAATACCATTAACACCGGGAACGCCCTGCAGGTGCTGGTCTATTACCTGGTAACGGTTCCGCAGTTCCAATGTGATAAGGTTTACAATGATCTTGTCAGACTTTGTAAACCCCAGGTCCTTGCTGTTGATATAATTAAGCTGTTTCCAGACAAAGGCTGTGCAGACCACCAGTGTTACCGATATAATCATCTGGAAGACGATCAGCCCGCTCCTGAGCCACGAACGCCCCCTGGATTCGGTTTTTCCTCCCCTCAAAGTCCTGACAGGGTTCCACGCAGAAAGTATGAAGGCAGGATAGCTGCCCGCTATAAGTCCGACAAAAAAAATAAACAGCGGGAACACCGCCAGGATTCGGTGATTGTTAGTGCTGAAAAAGGAAAGATCAAGGTTCGTGATATTGTTGAAATAGGGCAGGCCGAGTTCAACCAGTGGAACTGCAATAACTGCTGCTACCAGTGCATATATGACAGATTCTCCAAGGAACTGCCTCACAAGCTGTCCTTTTGTCGCACCCGAGACTTTTCTTATTCCAACCTCTTTTGACCTTAATGATGCCTTTGCTGTAGAAAGGTTCATGAAGTTAATGCATGCCAGCAGAAGAATAAAGACCGAAACGGCTGAAAAGATATAAACACTAGCCTTGTTCCCGGGAGGCGAAAGCTCAATAAGCATGTTTGAGTTCAGGTGAATGGAGGTAACCGGTTGAAGGAACGGATCAAGGTCAATACCGTACTCCCGCGATTGCTCTCCGAATCTTTCTTCAAAAAGATCTTCGAGCCTTTCGAAAAAAACAGCCTCCTCATAACTGTTGTTTGCCCTGAAGTATGTAAAGTAAGACAAGTTGAGCCAGTGGTCCATTGATCCGGGCGATCTTGTCTCGTAAAGAGACATGAAGGGTACAACTGCGCTGAACGTGATATGAGAATTAGAAGGAGGATTTGCAGCAATGCCTGTAACAGTGTAATCATGGGCATTATTTAATCGAATAACCTCACCAACCGGGTTTTCATCGCCAAAATACTTCCTGGCCATATCCCTTGTTATAACTATGCTGAACGGATGACTAAGCACACTCCCGGGATCGCCTGTTTCGAGCTCATATCCGAAAAAGGTGAAAAATGAAGAATCTGCTTTGACAACAAGAGGTTCGACATAATGCTCGTTACCAACGCTAACATTTACGTTTTCAGGCACATCAATCCTTACAACATCATCTATGCCGGGAAATGTTTCTTTAAGCACCCTGGCCAGGGGCGCCATGGCCACAGGCACATCCATCGAGGTGCCGAGCATCTCGGCCCTGAAGCCAAGGCGGTAGATATCCTTATGTGCGGGGTGAAACCGGTCATAACTCAATTCATGGTCAACCCACATCAGGATGAGAATGCTGCAAGCTATCCCGATTGCCAGGCCGGCAATATTTATTACCGAAAAGACACCTCTTTTGCGGATATTCCGGACCGCGATCAATAGGTAGTTCCTTATCATTCGATTTAGATTAAGCCCGGAATGCCGGGACTGGTGATCAGCAGTTTTTATGTTTGTATTTATGACGCATTTCTGCCCCCAAGGTTACAGCAAGGCACTAAATCTCACTCATAACGCAATGAATCTGCAGGGTTGAGCCTTGCAACATGCCAGGCCCTGCCCCCCACCGTAATGGCCGATATCAGCAATGCCATCAGCCCGGGCAACACCAGGAAAAATATGCCAGGATCTATCCTGTAGGGAAAATTTTCCAGCCATCTGGTCATTACAAACCATGCGACCGGCCAGGCTATGATAATTGCAACCAGGACCCAACGGACAAATTCGGCCGTCAGCATAAACACAATAAGGTACTCACCTGCACCCATAACCTTCCTGATGGCAATTTCCCTGGTGCGCCGGATTGTAACAAATATACTCAGGCCATAAAGCCCCATGCATGCAATTATTACGGCAAGAAGGGCAAAATATCCGAACAGGCTGCTCATCCGTATCTCGGAAACATAAAGGTTGTCAATCTCCTCATCCAGAAACATATATTCAACCGGAGTGCCGGGTGAGAATTCTTCCCACAGATTCCCGACATGTTCAATCACACCGGCCTGATCCCGGCCGTCAGTGCGGATATTGACCAGCCGCAGGTTTTGCGGTTGCCATCCCATTACCAGGGGCCCCACAGGCTCATGCAATGACCTGAAATGAAAATTCCTTACAACCCCTATAATCCTGACCGGCTGTTGTCCACCTAAAATAAACTCCTCTCCGGCGGGATCATCAAACCCAAAATACCTTACAGCCTCCTCATTCAGAATATAGGTAAATTCCCGGTCGGCCGGCCGGTCAGGATCAAAATTCCTGCCTGAAATGATCTCAATATCCATCAGGTCAATATATTCCGGGTCTACTGGCAAAAACCTGTGGGTTTTCCGTTCACCTTCGATTGTCCATGTATTGAACCAGGTAACATACCCGGGAAGGTTATTCGACAACGATACAGATTCTATTGCATCATGCTCAAGGAGCCTGTCCCTGAAGGCATCCACTGAGCGGGAAATATCTCTGTTTACCCTTACAAGCAACACATTATCCTTGTCAAACCCGAGATCCATATTCCTCATATAACTGACCTGTCTGCTGACTAA
Source organism: Bacteroidales bacterium (assembly GCA_007133565.1). Taxonomy (GTDB): domain Bacteria; phylum Bacteroidota; class Bacteroidia; order Bacteroidales; family PUMT01; genus PXAP01. Next base: position 6,409 of record SLMM01000025.1, on the reverse strand, counting down.
CAGAGTCCCTGCAATAAGCACTATCGATATGGCAAATTGCAAAACAATAAGCGTTCTCCTGAACCACAGCGCACCTTTTCCGCCGGTGCCCCCTTTTTTCAGCACAGCGCTGGTGCCAAGCGATGCCAGGTAAAAAGCAGGATATATGCCAGCAAGAATTCCGGTTAACAGTACAAGCAGGAATACAGACAAAAAAAACGGGACGCTGCCGAAAGAGCTGAAGTTCAGATCGGCAAAAAGGAGATTGTTAAACACAGGGAGCAGAAGCTCAACCAGGATTATTCCGACCAGAAAGGCTATGAAACTCAACACAACCGATTCGGCAAGAAATTGTAATACAAGGTCTTTCCGGTTTGCCCCAACAACCTTTCTGACCCCGATTTCGCCCATCCTTGCAGAAGCATTTGCAGTCGCCAGGTTAACGAAATTTACTATGGCAATAGTCAAAATGAGAACTGCGATAACGATCAGCGTATGTACAAGGGGCAGGTTGCCGTGGCGTACCGGTGGTGAATCGTCCAGATCTCTGTTAAAATAGATATTGCTGAGGGGACGAAACCTGAAGCTGAAAAACCTGGCATCCGGGAACCTTTCATCGACTAGAAGGTTAAATTTGTCTGCCATGGTTTCCGGGTCAGCTGTTTCATGCAGTAGCACATATGTGAGGAAGTTCATATAATTGAAGAGGTAGCTGTCAAAATCATCATTATTTTCGATATGCGGCAATGTTGAGAACGAGCCAAGCCCTTTTACAGGCAGGTGAAAGTTTTCCGGATCTTCAATAATTGCTGTGACTGTATATTCCCTGTTGTTATCAAAGACGACGATCGCACCGATTGGATCGTCATCTCCGAATATCATTCGGGCCTGCGAGCTTGTAAGTACAAGAGAAAATGGTATGCGTAGTGCAGATGAGGGATCTCCCCTCAAAAACCGGAATGAGAAAATATCGAAAAGAGTAGAGTCAGCATAGGCAAACTCCTCAAGCCTGAAATTCTGCTCGCCATATCTGAGAAGCGGACTGTATCGGAAATCCATGCGGGCCACCTGCTCAACCTCCGGAAAATTATCCCTTAGCAGAAGCGCCTGGGCTGTCCCTGTAACAACGAAATCACCAACCTCAAGCCTGTGTATCCTGTCATAATTCTCATTGAATTTATCGGCCGACAACTCGTTGAAAACATACAGCATGATCAATATTGAAGCCGCAATGCCCACCGCCAGTCCACCGATATTTATGAAAGAGGTGGTATGGTTCCTGATAAGGTTTCTCAGTGCTGTAATGAAATAGTTTCTGATCATGTGTGTATTTTTACCTGATGCCTATTCATCCCTTAATGTCTCGGCCGGATTTGTACGCGAGGCTTTCAGGGCCAGCGATGAAACGGTAATAAAGCTGATAAGCCATGCCAATAGTCCGGCAACAATAAAAAAATGAATCCCTGCAGTTGTCCGGTACGCAAAGCCAGCAAGCCATTCATTCATAAAATACCAGGCCAGCGGCCATGCTATGATGTTGGCAAGAAGCACCCATTTTGTAAAATCTCCGACAAGCATCCCCGTTATTTTCCATTCACCTGCTCCCATAACCTTTCGTATTCCGATCTCCCTGGTCCTCCTGATTACCATGAAGGAGGTAAGCCCGTAGAGCCCAACTGTTGCTATTAATACAGCCAGAAGGGCGGCATTTCCGAACATCCTCCCGAAGCGCTCCTCAGTCCGGTACAGCGACTCAAAGCTCTCCTCAAGATACCAGTAATTAAAATCCCTGCCGGGGAACAGTGAAGACCATACATCTTCCATATAGTCAAGCGCAGCTCTTTCACGGCCTTCTTTTAACCTAATATTAATCACATTGCACCATTCCGGCCTGTTATAAATTACCAGTGGGGCAACCGCCGTGTGGAGCGAATGGAAATTAAAGTCCTCTACCACACCAATCACCTCGCCAAACTCCTCTCTTTCCCACAGCCTGAACCTCTTACCCACAGCAGGCTCATTGCCGAATATCATCCTGGCCGCTGTGCGGTTCAGGATATAGCCGTTCTCCCGGTCAAACCGGCTGCCCTCTATGAAGTCGCGCCCGTCAACAATCCCGATATTCATAAGTTCAAGGTAATTGTCGGTTACCGGCAGCGAATAGAAGCTGTTTACGTCGTCAAGGTAATAGAATCCCTGTTTCATTGCTACCCTTCCGGGGATGTTATTGGAATAGGCAACGTGCAGGATATCGGGATTATCAATCAGGCGGTCTCTCAGTAGGTCCTTTGTTCCAGGATGCTCATGGCCGGAAAGATAAAAAAATACAATATTATCCTTATCAAATCCCAGGTCCTTGTTTTTCAGAAACCTTATCTGTCCTGTTACAACAAGCGTTGAAATTATCAATGTTATTGATATGACATACTGCACGACAATCAGGAGTTTTCTGAACATTCCGCCCCCGGGGCCTTTTGAGCCACTGCCCTTAAAAACTTTTACCGGGCTGAACCTGGTGAGGTAAAACGAAGGGTACAATCCTGCAATAATACCCAGCACCGTTGCTCCTGCAAAAACAGCAAGCAGGAAGCCCGAGAAATAATTTATATGAATGTCTGCCAGCACCAGCCTGTTAAAATGGGGCAGGGTGAGCTCAACAACAGCTACTGCAATTAACCCGGCAGCAATACATAAAATTACAGTTTCTACCAGGAACTGGAAAACAAGGGCCGGCCTTGCAGCCCCGGCAACTTTCCTCACACCTATTTCCCTGGCTCTCAGTGAGGCTGCAGCTGTCGAAAGGTTTACGAAATTAATTGCAGCTATAAGAAGAATAAAAATTGCAGCTGTAAGGAAAATCAGCACAAAAGACCTGTTTCCCTTTTTTATCGCCTGATCAAACTCCACACCTTCAACAAAATAGGTCTCCGGCAGGGGCCTCAGCCTGACAGTCAGATCAAAATCAACCTCATCAGAGAGCCCGCTGTTCTGAAACCTTTCTCGGTAAATATTCTCACCCAGCATCCCGGGATCTGTTCCCTCGCCAAGCAGCAGATAAATATGGAAATTAGAATAAGCCGACAGTTCATCCAGATCTGTGAAACCCATACTCCATGGCACCGACAAAAACGACCCTATTGCATCTGCCTGTATGGTGGAGTTAGGAGGCAGATCCTCAATTATCCCGGTAACTGTAAAGGGCTGGTTGTTTCTCATGTAAATAACACGTCCTACCGGACTTCCGTTCCTGAAAACCCTGTTTGCCATGCTCTCGGTAATGACCACTTCAAAAGGGGAGGTCAGTATTTCATTCCTGTTGCCCTCCAGCAGCGTAAAAGAAAAAATGTCAAAAAATGAGGAATCGGCCCAGATCATGTTGGTAAACATATGGCTGTCGTCGCCATAATCAAAAGGTTGTACCGCATTATAGAAATTTATCCTGGTCAGCTTCTCTATTTCAGGGAAGTTTTCAGCCAGAAAATCGGCATTCTGTGGCGGATGGATAACCTGATTATTGAATTCCAGCCTGAAAATCCGGTCTCTGTTCTCATGAAACCTGTCGGTCGAGTACTGGCTTATCACATACAACATCAGCAGAATAAATGCGGCAGATCCGACGGATAGCCCGAGTATGTTGATAACCGTAAAGCTTTTGTGCCTTAGAAGGTTTCTGAATGCCGTTATTATATAATTTCGTAACATGGCTGCCCGGATAATAACTGTTCAGCTACTCTACATCAATATAAATGCCACACACTTTATGTTTCTGAATATGTGTATTATAAAGCTGTTATGAGGGTGTTCCCGGGTCCTGATACACAAGTATAGTGTACGAATATGAACAGTACGCGTTCAGCTGTTCCGGCAACACTTACTCTCCCGGGCATCAGTGACAGCTGACTGCAATTTTCAGGGTCAACAGGTTACTCGTCACCAGGTTCGTAACCGGTATCCTCCAGCAGTTTATCTGATCTGCTCGCGTTAACTGCCAGCCGGTCGCATACCTCATTTTCCCTGATACTGGCATGGCCCTTAACCCATACAAAAGTGACATCGTGCTTTCGGTAGGCCTTAAGGAACCGCTTCCACAGGTCGGGGTTTTTCTTTTTTTTGAAATCCTTCCTTTCCCAGCCGAACACCCATTTTTTTTCCACTGCATCGGCAACATAACGTGAATCGGTATATACCGTTACACGGCTTTTGGGTACTTTCAATGTCTCCAGGGCAACAATAACTGCGAGAAGCTCCATCCGGTTATTGGTTGTAAGCCTGTACCCCTGCGAAATTTCCTTCCTGTGCCTCCCTGATATAAGTACAATGCCGTAGCCTCCAGGACCGGGATTGCCTTGTGCCGCTCCGTCGGTATAAACTGTTATTTTGGGAGGTCCTGTCATATGAATACTGCCGGCAGCAAAAACCCGGACGGCAATCAAAGATATCAGTTAACAATTGTCATCTCTTCTATAAGGTGCGAAGCCCCGGCATACTTGTCAATTATGAACAGTATGTAGCGCACATCGACAGCAATTGAGCGCTGCAGTTCGGGTTCAAAAGCGATATCCCCGCTCATCGCTTCCCAGTTACCATCAAAAACCAGCCCTGTAAGCTCACCGCGGGCATTAATAACAGGGCTTCCCGAGTTGCCCCCGGTAATGTCATTATTAGTTATGAAATTAACAGGCATTAGTCCGTTAACACCGTAATGCCCGTAATCGCGCTCCCTGTAAAGTTCCCTCAGCCTCTCCGGAACAACAAACTCGTGATGGTCCGGATCTTCCTTTTCCATCACCCCGTCAAGAGTGGTTATATGGTCGTACCATACCGCATTACGCGGATGATAGCCGCCCACGGAACCATATGTAAGGCGCATTGAGAAGTTCGCATCAGGATAAAAGGTACTGTCGGGATGCATTTCCATAAGCCCCGCCATAAATAATCTCTGGCCCCTCGACAGGTCATGTGAATAACCATGGGAAGCTTCTCTGAGTTCACCAAGTTTGTCGTAAGTTGATCGGGAAAGCAGCAGGGCAGGATCATTATCAAGCACCACGGCAGCCGGAGCCTCCAGAAAATCCATAAGCCGATGTTTAGACGCAAAAACCGAAGTCTCAAAAAGATATTCGGCATATGCTTCAAAATCACCCCCATAATAATCAGATATATCGCCAAGTATCGCAGGATGATAATCCGTTTCAACATTTCTGTAAAAAAGATCCAGCATGGCGGCTACCACCTTCCTGTCGGTTGGGGGATTATAATCCCTGTAAAAGGATTCAGCAGCGTTCATGAGGGTTTCAGTGGCATCAGCAACTGACTGGTTTTCTGTGCTTCCCTCAGCCAGTAATCGTTGCAGGTTATTTGCCCGGGCTGCTATTGTAACAATTTCGCAGCTTCTCAGGATTGCCTCATTAATATACTGGATGGCATGATTATAGTCCCTCCTGCTTCTGACCGCACTCTCTATAAGCCCGAGTGCATCACCATACTGCCTGCTCCGCTGCCGGTCATTTTCCATCCATTCGAGGAATTCCTGCTCAATGGTTTTTTTCCGGTCATAGATGCCAAGCCTTTCAAGCACCTCGCTCTGTCCGATCGAAAATTTCCAGTAATTGCTTGAATTGGAGTATTTATTGGAATACTGGATCCTGACCTTATCGCTGGCCAGCATATCCTCCAGAAGAATATCCTGGCGCAGGCCTCTTATCCTGATCCTGTTGGGATGGGTGATCCGCAGAACATCATCAACCTCAAAAGAGGTCATATACCTGGTTGTCCCTCCGGGGTAGCCCAGGACCATGGCAAAATCGCCGGGCTCAACTCCTCTCACCGAGACAGGCAGATGATGCCTCGGCCTCATAGGTATGTTATCCTCGGAATAGTCAGCAGGTAATCCATCAGGCCCGCTATAAACCCTGAACAACGCGAAATCTCCCGTATGCCTTGGCCACATCCAGTTATCGGTGTCACCACCATATTTTCCAATCGAAGAGGGTGGGGTTCCGGCCAGTCGAACGTCAGTAAACCGTTCATAAACCATCATATAATACCTGTTGCCTCCAAAAAAAGGCTGAACCCTGGCAAAATAGTGGGTCTCATCCGTCGCCTCACGCTCCAGCCTTCTGGAAAGAAGGTTTACCATGACGGTTCTCTCAGCTTCGCCAAGGTCAGGTTCAAGCTGATCAAGGATACTGTCAGTTACATCTTCAATACGTACCAGAAAAACCACCGATAAGCCCGGCGATGGGATCTCATGATCAGGGGAGGCAGCCCAGAAACCATCAGTAAGGTAATCGTTTTCGACGGTGGAATGCGACTGAATGACACTGTAGCCGCAATGGTGATTTGTAAGCAGGAGCCCCCTGTCTGAGATCATCTCTCCAGTGCAGCCACCACCGAATATGACAACAGCATCCTTAAGGCTTGAACGGTT
>SLMM01000183.1 GCA_007133565.1 Bacteroidales bacterium | reverse complement strand
TTTTGTTGTAGAGTACGGTATTGAATCATGTTATGACCGCACACTGAGTGCTATAAACAGGGGTCACAACTTCGAAGCTTCAGCAAGTGCCATAAAGAGGACTTCGGCAATGGGTGTAAGGGCGGGGGGGCATGTAATCTTTGGCCTGCCCGGTGAGACAAGGGAAGAGATGCTCAGGTCAGCAGATGTTCTTTCGGGACTGCCCCTGCACAGCCTGAAATTCCACCAGCTCCAGATCGTGCGTAACACCCCGATGGCCCAACAGTACAGGCTGGAACCTGAAAAGTTCAACTTGTTCGGGCTGGACGAATATCTTGAATTTGTGGCCTGCTTTGTAGAAAGGCTCAGTCCACACATAATTATAGAGAGATTTGCTGGTGAGCTGCCGCCGCGTTTTATTGAAGGTGGCGTGAGGTGGGGCGTAAGAAATGACCGTATAGTTGCAATGTTCGAAAAGATACTGGAGCAGAAAGGCACCTGGCAGGGTAAACACTATGAAAACAAATAATAAAAAAGAGTGGTAATGCAACCGTTTTTGAAAAGTCTGGCCGAATACATTTACCGGAAACACGGACAGGATCTTCAGCATACGGCTCTTGTCTTTCCGGGCAGGCGTGCGGGACTTTTTTTCCGAAATCATCTTGCAGGGATTATTGAAAAACCTGTGTGGTTGCCACGTGTAATGACGATATCTGATTTGATGAAGGATCTCAGCGGGATGCAGGTAGCCGACCCGGTCACTCTTAACCTGATGCTGTATGATGTTTTCAGGTCGGTTACCGGCAGCAGCGAGAGTTTTGACAGTTTCTTCAACTGGGGTGAGGTGATGCTTGCTGATTTTGATGAGGTTGACAAATATTTGGTTGATGCCGTCAAGCTCTTCAGCAATATCAGGTCTCTGAAGGAGATTGACAACCGGTTTGACTTCATGACTGCCGGCCAGGTTGAGCTGGTCAGGCAGTTCTGGGGCAGTTTCAATCCAAAATCACCTACTTCTCACCAGAAAGAGTTCCTCAGGATATGGGAAGCCCTGCCAGGGATCTACAATGGCTTCCGCAGCCGTCTCATGGAGGAAGGTATGGCATATGAGGGGATGGTGTTCAGGCATGTTGCAGAAAAGCTGCCTGAGGGCCTGTCAGGCTATAGCATTGACAGGTTTTTCATAGCCGGCTTCAATGCACTGAATGAGTGTGAAAAAAAGCTTTTCGACTATCTTTTGAAAACCGGAAGGGCCGAGTTTTTCTGGGATTATGATGAGCTGTACACTGTTGATCCCACACACCCGGCCGGCTTTTTCATGCGTGAAAACCTGAAAAGGTACCCGCACCGGGGGTTCACGGGTAGTGTGACAAACCTTGCCGGCAATCCTCCCGAAATTGAGATTATTGCCGTCCCTTCCGGCACCGGCCAGGCAAAGGTGCTGAACGAGGTTGAAGGTACCGATTCAGGTGCCCGGGAATCATTGCAAACGGCTGTTGTGCTGCCTGATGAGAGTCTTCTGCTGCCCGTTCTCTCCTCATTGCCCGACGATGCAGGCAGCGTAAACGTAACCATGGGATATCCTCTGAGGGAGACAAGCCTTTACGGCTTTGTGATGTTACTGGCAGGCATGCATTCCGGCTCAGTCACCAACGCCGACGGCACCGTCAGCTTCCCTGCCAGGGAGGTGATCTCCCTGCTGAGGCACCCCGACTATCCAGGAGTTGACAGCGAAGCGGCAGTCAGGGCGGTAAACATGATAAAAAAGAACAATGTGGCATTTGTAAGTGCCGCTCTTGCAGGTGATGGTGAGACAGAGCGTCTTGTTTTCAGGAAAGTTTCAGGCGGCAATGGTTTCCTGGACTACCTCCTTGAAATACTTGACCATATGGCTTCAATCCGGTCCCCCGTTCCCAATGACGTTGTTTTCCCCGGAAGGGAATTTTTAATGGCACTCCGTTCGGCCCTTTCAAGGCTGAACGACATACTCCACACTTCCGGCACTTCCCTCAGATTCGGCACCCTGGTGAAGCTCCTGGGAAAGGTCCTTGCATCGGTAAGGATCCCATTCTACGGTGAGCCGCTTGGAGGTTTGCAGGTTATGGGAGTACTGGAGACCAGGGCGCTGGACTTTGATAATGTGGTGTGGCTGTCGATGAACGAGGGTATCTTTCCGTCGGCGAGTCTTTCTCCTTCCTTTATTCCCTTTAATCTGCGGTCTGCCTGCAACATGCCCCGTATTGAACAGCATGAGGCTGTATTTTCCTATTATTTTTACAGGCTCCTGCAAAGGGCACGCAAGGTTACGCTGGTATATAACACCCGTAGCGACGGTATGTTCAGCGGAGAGGTAAGCAGGTTCATTCATCAGCTTCGGTATGCAGGCAGATTTGACATTAAGAATAAAAGCCTTGTCTTCAGCCTCTTCCCTCCCGAGCGCCGCCCTGTCCGTATAGAAAAAACAGAAGAGGTGATGGAGAGGCTGCATGTTCTGGCCGGTACGGGCTCATCATCCGGCTACCTGTCCGCCGCAGCCCTCAATAGTTTTATGGACTGCTCACTCAGGTTCTATTTCAGGTATATTGCCCGCTTGCCTGAACCTGAGAAGGCAACGGGCGAAATAGATATGGCAGCGTTTGGCAACCTGCTGCACAAGGCTGCATATTTTCTTTACATGCCATGGACAGGTAAAACTCTTACGTCTGATGATATCGGGCTTATGCTTACCGGCGAACAGGCAGTTGAACGTTCTGTTGAAAGAGCATTTGAGGCCCGGGACAATGGTAAAGGAGCTGGTGCTGCAGGGGGTATTTCCAGGATAGTGGCAGGAGTAATGGCTTCTTACCTTAGGCAGATACTTGAAAGGGACAGGAGGCTTGCACCCTTCACAATACATTCGCTCGAAGACAGCTACATGGCAACCATTGATATTGTATCAGGGGGCAGGAGCTTAGCCATTTCGGCAGGCGGCATCATTGACCGTGTTGACGGGACAAGGGGAGCAACAAGGGTGGCAGATTACAAAACCGGAGGCGATGATGTGGTTTTCAGTGATCTGGAGTCGTTATTCGCAAGGGAGGACCCGGACAGGAAAAGGGCAGTATTTCAGACCTTCTTCTATTCGTGGCTCTATCTTAAACAGTGCGAAGATAAGGGACCGGTTATGCCGGTAATATACCAGGTAAGAAAGCTGTTTACAGACGACGATATGGTTATTGGAGAAAAGCCGGGCAGATCGCCGGCAAAAGCGGTGATGGATTTTCGCGGACTGTACGGGCCGTTTGGTGATAACCTGCAATTGCTGCTGGAGGATCTTTTTGATGCCGGTATCCCTTTCAGTCCCACTGATAATCAGGATATATGCAGGTACTGTGCCTACAGGGAACTGTGCCACATCTGAATATAATTATTGCAATCTAATAATTTTAAAACATTAAATATGATCAAAAAAGAGTTGACTGATCCGCGCAGCATAGTTGTGGTCGGAGGCTCCAATGACGTCAGGAAGCCCGGTGGTAAAGTTCTTAAGAATCTTATAGATAACGGTTATTCCGGCGATCTGGTAGTAACAAACCCCAAAGAAGATATTGTTCAGGGGGTCAGAAGCTACAGGAATATGCAGGACCTCCCAGACACCGACCTGGCAATCCTGGCCATAGCTGCACACCATTGCCCCCCGGCCGTTGAACTTCTGGCAAAACAGAAAAACACAAAAGCCTTCATTGTACTTTCTGCAGGATTTTCAGAGGAGAGTGCGCGTGGAGCAGAGATGGAGAGGAAAATAGTTGATACGGTAAATAAGGCAGGCGCCTGCCTTATTGGCCCCAACTGCATAGGTATGATGAACAGGAACCATTCAAGTGTCTTCACCACCCCTGTGCCGCAGATGAGTGACGGGGGAGTGGACTTTGTGTCGGGATCCGGCGCTGTTGCTGTCTATACAATGGAGACGGGATATGACACGGGGCTTACATTCTCTTCGGTTTGGTCGGTAGGCAACAGTGCACAGCTTGGAGTTGAAGATGTTCTAGCTTACCTTGATGATACTTTTGACCCTCGCAGAAGTTCAAAAATAAAGCTTCTCTATATGGAGAGTGTCAGAAAACCGGACTTGCTTCTGAAGCATGCCTCCTCGCTTATCATGAAAGGATGCAGGATTGCAGCCATAAAATCGGGTTCCTCAGAGGCCGGCAGCAGGGCCGCCACATCCCATACCGGAGCATTGGCCGGATCTGACGAGGCAGTCGGTGCTCTGTTCAGGAAGGCAGGGATTGTTCGTTGCCATAGCCGGCAGGAGCTGGTGAACGTTGCAGGAGTATTCATGCATAAAAAGCCCGCAGGAAAAAGATATGCAATAATAACCCATGCAGGCGGTTCGGCGGTAATGCTAACCGATAAGCTTTCAGAGGGGGGACTTGAGGTTCCGCCTCTTGAGGGCAAGGATAGCCATGAGCTTCTTTCTAAACTATATCCCGGTTCCTCGGTAACCAATCCCATAGATTTTCTGGCAACAGGCAACGCCGGGCAGCTGGGCCATATAATAGACTATTGCAACAGCAAATTTGACAACATTGATGCAATGGCTGTTATCTTCGGGAGTCCCGGGCTGGCGCCTGTTTTTGATGTGTACGACCTTTTGCATGAGAAGATCAGCAGCTGCAGCAAGCCTGTTTACCCTGTAATGCCCTCGGTCATCAATGCAGCTGAGGAGAGAAAGTCGTTTACGGCGAAAGGAAGGTTCTGCTTCAGCGATGAAGTGGCGCTCGGGCATGCCCTTGTACAGGTTGCTGACACGCCTGCCCCTGCACCTGCAACGATTACTTTGCCATCAGTGGATATTGATATTATCAGGGAAGTAACTGAAAAATGCACCGGCGGGTACCTTGGGCCTGAAGATGTTAATTTGCTGCTCGATTCAGCCGGTATTCCAAGGGTTGCCGAAGCGGTGACTGATAATGCTGATGAAGCGGCATATAAGGCAGGCCTGTTAGGTTACCCTGTAGTTATGAAGGTGGTGGGGCCGGTCCATAAATCGGACAGGGGAGGAGTAGTGCTCAATGTAGAGGATGAGGATCAGGTAAGGCGGGAATTTGACCACCTTATGGATACAGAGGGTTGTGTTGCCGTGATGATCCAGCCAATGATCAGGGGCACTGAGGTTTTTGCAGGGGTAAAGTACGAGCCGCCTTTCGGGCATCTCGTTCTGGGTGGACTGGGTGGTGTTTTTGTTGAAGTTTTCAGGGATTTTTCATCGGGGCTTGCACCACTTGACCGTGAAGAGGCTGACCGCATAATCGGGAAAATCAGGGGCCGGGCAATCCTGGCAGGAACCAGGGGGCGCAAGGGAGTTAATACTGAAATGTTTTCCGATATCCTTGTAAGGCTTTCAGCCCTGGTGCAGGTTGCACCTGAAATAGCAGAGATGGATATCAATCCGCTTATGGGTACTCCAAATCAGGTACTTGCAGTCGATGCAAGGATAAGAATTGAAAAGCCGGTCTGAGGCAGTTCGCTGTTTATTTCAACTTTCACAGGTTGTAATGGCTTACAGCCCTTAACCTGACTGCTTCTTTTTCTCTTTCTCCTCGTATTGGGGACAAATGAAGATCTTTGTATTTCCCAGCACGTTCACAACCGGGGCATAAAGAATTGCGGGGGCATCTATCGGTTTTTCTTTGCTGGTAACGTAAACCTTGCCCTGCAGCAGTACGCCTATCTTATCTTTCAGATCGACAACATTGTTGTCGCCGGCAAAAAGGATATCGCCGGTGACAATCCATTTTTTAAGCCTGGTCCTCCTCCATTTGCTGTATGGATCAATTTTTGCCAGGTAGTTCTCTACAAAACGGCTGCCCGCAATCTTCCACAGCCGTTTTTCAAGTTCGGGCGACTCCTTCATCAGTGCCTTCATTGCTTTCAGGGGAAGCTTAAGTGCGGTTACGGGCTGCTCGGCGGTGACCGTAGCCGTCCTTACCCCTCCCATCAGCGGCGCCATTTCTCCAATTACACTGCCCGGGCCAAGGATGTCGATTACCATATTGTTCATCTCAACTATTACGTTGCCCCTCAGGATTACAAACAGGCCTTCGCCTGACTTGTCTTCTTTTGACAGGCGTTCCCCTATGGAAAATACCCTGGTGGTAAATGAACCGACCACCTTTTTGAATGTTTCGGGTTCAATACCCCTGAGCCATTCGGCCTCATTTAGCATTTTCATTGCTTCCGGAGCCTTGTATTGCGGTGGGCGGTCAATAAGCGATTTCATCCTCCCCTCGATATCCGACAGCATCCTGCCTGCCTCGTCAGGCTCAACACGGCCACTTTTAAGAAGCCTCTTTACGGTATTTCGCTGGTGATTGAGCGTTGAACGGATAGCCTGCCTGGTCTCAATGGCATTATATATTTCGGGAAAAGCATCCCTGAGGTTCCTGAGGAAGGTGAGGCCCTGTATCCGGTTCTCGGCTATTTCATCTTCAATAATGCCCAGGTTGCGGGCTTCGGGACTGTTATCTCCGCTTTCGGAGGTAACCGACATGTGGAGGCTGGCCACAAGCTTTTCAACCTCCTCCTGGGCGGCAACAAAGCCCCTTGCAGAATCATAGCTTACCGCGAGTCTCTCAAAGAACAGCCGTTCGGCTATACGGCCTATCAGCGGGATAGATTGCAATATGTCCATAAACCTGGGTGTCCTCCAGAATTGCTCAAGGTCTTTCCTCTGCGATAACGATATTGTTCCACCTGCATCAAGAAGAACATCTATATCGTCCGATAACTGCTGTACAGCTGCAGGCCCCAGCAGTCCCTCGCTGAACTGCCTCCAGTAGCTTGCTTTCTCTTTCTGAAGGATACGTTTTCTTGTTTCAGAAACAGTATCCAGGTGAAGCTCCCTTTCTTCATTTTCATAGTTTTGGTCATCAGGCTTTTCAGGTAGATATTCCTTGACGGCATTCCAGTTTGCCCCGCTCATAAATCTGTCATCTTTAAGTTTTTCAATCGCATTCTCTGTGCTCTTGTGGATGTACCTTTTTGCATTATCCATCATGGCCATTTTTGCCGAAGCTATACGGGTAAGCCCAAGTTTTTCAACAATAGCTTTTATCGTTGTGGCATTTATGAGTGAGTAGAGGATTACCATTCCGGCCGTGAGCGAAAGCACCTCATTCCTGATATTTTCGGCTATACTCATTTCAGAAGCTACTATAAGTGCCAGTGCAAGTGAAATAGCACCCCTCAGTCCGCCCCACCACACCACTACTGCATCTTTTGACGAAAGCCCGTACCCTATTCTGGCCATTACCGGATAGAAGGCCCCTATCACCAATGCCCTGATAATAATTGTGGCGACATATATTATTGCAAGTATAAGAAGGTCGGATGCAGCAAATGTAATACTCCTGGCAATTACAACTCCAACAATGAGGAAAATGAGGGTGTTGGCAATAAATGCAGCAAGCTCCCAGAATTCGTGGAGGAAATGTCCTACTTCGGGACTGATACGGGTGCGGCCCGCACCGGCCATAATTACCCCGAATGCGACTACTGCAAGTATTCCGGACACATGGAAAAAACCTTCGGCAACAAAAAAAGAGAGGTAGGCAGCACCAATAATTACAGTTATTTCAAAAAGAGCATCATTAAAAACCCTTTTGACCCAATTTATAACAATTATCCCTATGAGGATGCCTGTAAATGTACCTCCGAGGGCTACCTTGATAAATTCAAGCAGCACGGGTGTGTCGCTGCCTGCACCAGTTATGGAAAGAAGGAGCACCATAAATATTACAATAGCCGTACCGTCATTGAGCAGTGATTCACTCTCGATAAGAGTGCCTAGCTTTTTGCTGGCACCAAGCTCCTTAAGAATCGAAACAACTGCTACAGGATCGGTGGCACAGACGATAACCCCGAAGAGGAGGGCAACAGGCCAGGTCCAGTGTTCGAGTCCCAGCCCCAACCCCCTTATCCCCATTACCGTTGCACCAGTCAGCAAAAGAGCTATTATTATTCCCGGTACGGCCAGCAGGAACCCGTTACCGACCGATTTTTTAAAGGTGTGTATGTCGAGGGCGAAGGCAGCCTCGAATAAAAGTGCAGGCAGGAACACAAAAAGTATAATGTGCGGGTCAATATTTCCTGCCCAGTCCACCGAGCGTCCCAGGAAACCCAGGTCGATTTGGAAAGAGCCTGATCCGACCACCCCGAAAAGACCCAGCCTGCTTGCCAGTCCCAGTAACATACCGAAAACCAGTAGTGTAATGGTAAAAGGCAGGGGGCTTTTTTTCAGGAAATGCCTGGTTGCAGTACCGATAAAAAGTGCCAGAATAATGAAGAAAAGCGGACTCATGTCGCCTCCATGCTGAACTGCACCGTGCTCATAACCACCGTTATGTGCATTGGTTACTTCGGAAAATGAATTTCCTGAAGCTTCAAAGGAAATTACCGTCAGCAGGAAAAAGAAAAGTATGGATGCAGCAACCGTCAGGGTAGATCTGTGCATAATATCAGGGAAATTAGGATTTTACTAACCGTTTCATACTGTCTACGGTCAATAAAAGTACAAAAAATATTTAATCTGCAACATCAGGCAGAGTACAAGGAAAGACTTAAACTGCGTGACGTCAGAAAGGGCCAGGGCAGTTCATCATATGCGAACCCTTTACCGGAAAAAGAAAAGCGGGAAATATCCCGCTTATAAAGTCTAAGAAATGACCATCATCCGGTCATACGAGAAAATCTGATGATACTTTTCTTATCCTGTCTATGTCCTTTATTTTCTCAGCAATATTGAACCCCTGGACACATCTGACACCGCATGAGGTGCAGTTTATGCAGGCTTCCCGGCCTAATCCCAGGCTATCCATCGTTTCTCGTGCAAGAGCCGGACTTTTATATCCGTATGCATACATATACGCACGCATGATGTCGGATACCGGGAGGTTTTTCGAACACTGTCCGCTGCACTTTTCACATCCGAGGCAGAACAATCCTCCCATGGCCTGATCAAGACGCAGGTCGTTAAGCTCTCCTGGCATAAGATCAATATTGTAGTTCACAGCAAAATTTTCTTCAAGCTCCTGGAATGAATCCATGCCGGGGATTGAGCTGTGAATATTCGGGTTCTGGAGCGCAAACTTAAGTGCTGCCTTCACATTGATCGGATCTGTTCTCTCCCTGTCCCAGTAGACACCGGCCATGGTCTTCATGGCAATGATGCCTGTTCCGGCAGAGGCAGCATAGTCGATGGCTTCCTTTAATTCATTGAAACGCTCCATCCTGAAATTGTATGATGTAAAAACCACATCATAAACACCGCTGTCAGCAACAGCCCGTACTACCTCAGGTTCATTTGAGTGTGTTGATACACTTAAAAACCGGGCCTTCCCCTGTTCCCTGATCTTTGAGAAGGCTTTCAGCCTCGTTTCATCAAGTGTGTGCTCGCGCGATCCTGAACCATGAAGACCAAGAATATCCACATAGTCAAGTCCGAGTCGCCCAAGACTGGTATTGAATGCATCCATGATCTGCTCTTCGGTATCTCCGCGCAACCTGGTAGCAAGGTAATACGAATCCCTGTCCCTGCTTTTCAATACCTCGCCAAGCATTTCCTCATTCCTGCCGTTGTTGTAGCCATGGGCAGTGTCAATCAATGTCATTCCCATATCAAGGGCCAGGCTGACGATACGGGGGTTGTCAGAACGGACAAAACCCAGGTTGACAAGGGGGACCTTGATCCCGGTTTTCCCCAGTGTGCGGTAAATTATACTCTTTTCTTCTGCTGGTGAAGTATTAACTGTTCCGGAAGCTTTGAGGGGGCCGGTGGCTGAAAGAAATCCCCCGGCAGCTCCCGCCATTGATAATTTCAGGAAATTCCTGCGGTCAAATGATTTTTGCATACAGGTTTTTTAAGGTTGGTTATAATATGGTAAACAGGTGTCGGTAATTCTTTATTATCGCATCAAATGCCTGCGAAAAGAGTTATATACTCCTCCTGCAGCACTACATTGTCAAGATTGTAATAACCGTAAAGCTTGTTATCCTGCCATACGATTCCAACTTCTCCGTTCCACCTGTCATCAATCCTGTGAACGCCCTCCTGCAGATCGGCATCCTGCCCACTGAACTCATAATAGCTGGCCAGCATCTCTCTGCTTTCTTCCCTGCTGTCATTCTTAATAACAAAGAGGCTGAACCTTTCCCCGTCTCTTTCATATGTGCTTACAAAAGCACCATAAAGGAAGGGGTGACCAAGGAAGTTAGTGTTAATGAACTCTTCGGAAAAATCCACCTTGTGTTCTTCCGGAAGCATGTTTACAATAGCGGGAAATTGGGGATCGGGGTCAAGCAGCCCTGATACATGTCGGGCCATCTTCTTCATTGCCTGTTCTGTCTCTTCTGACCGGTCATGACTTCTGATCTTGACATAGCAGTCACCCACGAAAAAATGCAGAATTCCCGGCGCCCTGTAACCCTGCACACCCACATCGACAAGCTCAGGTGACCTTGGCCGCTCCTGTGAATA
Organism: Bacteroidales bacterium; assembly: GCA_007133565.1. Classification (GTDB taxonomy): domain Bacteria; phylum Bacteroidota; class Bacteroidia; order Bacteroidales; family PUMT01; genus PXAP01. Next base: position 17,516 of record SLMM01000183.1, on the reverse strand, counting down.
AACGCCGAATGCACGAACTGGTCCTCCCTGCCTGTATATTTCCATTACTATGTAAACGCTTTCGTCTTTCAGGCTTATATACTCACCCCATAGAAGTTCAATAAAATCGTAGGCATAAAACAGATCGGCTGCCCCGTTTATGATGTCCCATAATGTTTCCGGAGTGTAGATATCAATCTCAGCAGGCCTTTCCCATCCATCTATTGCAGGAAAGAACCTGCCGGGCTCAGCTTTGAGGGGGCTGGCAAAACCTGTAAGGAAAATCAAACCTGCAATCAGAACCTTTACTAAAATTGTTTTTCTGATACAAAACCGATTAAATGTCTTCATAGTTGTTGGGTTTTCGGTATTACGTGACATAAAACTGCTGTGATTTAAAATGCTAAGTGAGAAAATCTGAAGGAATGTGGCGTATCCTGTCAATATCCTTTATTTTTTCTGCTATGTCGAACCCACGGGTGCATTGTACAGTGCAGGCATTGCAGCTTTGACATGCTGGTCCGTTCAGGCCTGCTGAGTCCATTGTTGACCGTGCAAGGGAAAGATCCCTGTATCCGTAGGCATACATGTACGAGCGCATAATGTCGGGCACCGGCAGCTTTTGAGGACACTGTTCAATGCACTTTTCACATCCGATGCAGTACATCCCGGCATTAGCCTTATCAAGCCGTAGATCCCCTATTTCATCAGGAGTTATGGATATGTCTCTCATCACTTCGAAATTATCTTCCAGCTCATGGAAAGCGGTCACACCAGGTATTGAAGTGTGAATATTTGTGTTCTGCAGTGCCCACTTCAATGCTGCCCGGGTATTTATCGGGTCCTGGCGTTCCCTGTCCCAGTAAGCCCCAGCCATGGTTTTCATTGCGATGACACCAAGTCCGGCTCCGGCGGCTTCGGCAATAGCCTGTTTCAGGTCCGCCAGATTCTCCATATTGAAATTATAGGCAGGGCATACAACGTCATATTCACCGCTTTCAACCGCAGCTCTTACAACCTCAGGTTCATTGGAATGGGTGGTTACCCCAATGAATCGTACACGGCCCTGCTTCCTGAGTTTAACAAGGGCTCCAAGATGCTCTTCCTGAAGCACTGCTGCCCTTGAAGAGGGGCCATGCAGGTACAGGATGTCAACATAATCAAGTCCTAACCTTTCCAGGCTTATTTCAAATGTTGATATAAATTCTTCGGCCGACATATCATCTCCCCGTGCGCTAACTTTGGTTGCAAGATAAAAAGTATCTCTTGGCCTGTTGGCAAGAAGCCGGCCAAGCATCTCTTCATTCCGGCCGTTCTGGTATCCATGTGCTGTATCAAGGAGTGTCATCCCTCCATCCAGCGCCATGGTAACAATCCTTGGATTGTCCACTCTCATTACCCCGAGATTGACTACCGGGATCCTCATGCCTGTACGGCCGAGTGTTCTGTGTATTATCCCATTGTTTGCTTTAGTCTCGTTTACCGGAAAGGTGCCTGCATGCAATGTGCCGCTGCCGGCCAGTATGCTGCCTGCTGCGCCTGCCGCCGATAGTTTCAGGAATTTTCTGCGGTCAAATGATTTATCCATAGTTTAAGTTATGCGTTTTCAAATGGTTGTATTTATATATGAGTATAGTAACTATCTCATTGCTCTATAATAAATTAATTCTTCTAAATTACGTAAAAACACAAAATAAATAATGTTGCCAAAGGATTATCACACTAATATATATCTGGATTAATTATAGTGAACGTGTTTAAATTAGTGTAAGATCACAGCCATACATGATCAAAATCATGTATGTTAAGCAGCAGGTGTCCCGGTTTTCAATGATAAAACAACATATCTTTGTTCAATATAATCATTTCTAAACCATGGAAAGAACACCAATTGTCAGTTGTGAAACTGTATCGGAGTTTATCAGAAATAACAACCTGTCTGATCTGGGAGTTGCAAACATCAGGGATATAGTGCGACTTGCAAACCAGCTTGAAGCTTCTACGGGTGTTAAATTTATCCGGATGGAAATGGGTGTGCCGGGCCTTGATACCTGTCCCATAGGCATTGAAGCAGAAAAAGAGGCCCTTGATAAGGGCGTTGCGTCCGGTTATCCGATGATTGAAGGGGTGGCCGTGCTGAAGCAGGAGGCCTCAAGGTTTGTGAAGTTGTTCATGAATATCGATGTAGGCCCGGAGGGCTGCGTGCCGACAGTAGGATCGCTGCAGGCAAGCATTGCATCATTCATGACAGTTGGAAGAGCGGACAAAAACAAGGATAAGGTGCTGCTGATCGACCCCGGCTTCCCTGTCCACAAACAGCAGCTTACCGTTCTGGGTATCGGTTACGAATGCTTTGATGTATACCAGTACAGGGGAGAAAAGCTGAGGGCAAAGCTGGAGTCATATCTTTCTGCAGGAAACATAAGTTCCATTTTGTATTCCAATCCCAACAACCCGGCATGGGTTTGCTTTTCTGAAAAAGAGCTGGGCATAATCGGCGAACTGGCTAATAAATATGATGCAGTAATACTTGAAGACCTGGCCTATTTCGGGATGGATTTCAGGAATGATATCTCGGTGCCGGGAGAAGCTCCATACCAGGTAACGGCTGCTTCCTATACTCCCAATTACATTCTTCTGCTTTCAAGTTCAAAGGCATTCAGTTATGCAGGTCAGAGAACAGGTTTGCTTGTAATTTCAGATCATCTTTTCAATCGGTCATATCCCGGACTTAAAAGGTTTTATACATCTGACAAACTGGGATATGCCATGGTTTACGGATCGCTGTATTCATTGTCGGCAGGAACGAACCATTCATCCCAGTACGGACTTGCCGCCATGCTGAAGGCAGCCTCTGACGGCACCTTCAATTTCGTCGAACATGTGCGTGAGTATGGCGAAAGGGCGGCTATTATGAAAAAAATGTTCACTGATAACGGTTTCAGGATAGTGTATGATATGGATGAGGACCGGCCTGTAGGAGACGGTTTTTATTTCACTGTCTCTTACCCGGGAATGTCGGGCGGTAAACTACTTGAGTCCCTTCTTTGTTACGGTATAAGTGCAATTTCTCTCGAAATAACCGGCAGCACCCGCAAGGAGGGTTTGCGCGCCTGCGTGTCGCAGATATCGCGCAACCAGCTTCCTGTGCTTGAAAAGCGACTCCGCGACTTTAACATTCATTACGGCAAAGGTTGAGTTTTTCGGCAGGGCTTACATATTTGATAACTGATAATAATCATTATTGAGTTTGAGAGGAATCCATATTTTTGAAAAACAAATATTACAAATCGGAAAATTGTTCATAACCGGATACTATGGCTAAATCAAAAGGTTCGATAATAGTTGACAGGGAGAAATGCAAAGGCTGCGAGATTTGTGTGCTGGCCTGTCCAACAGGCGTTATAAGCCTTGCGCGGGAGGTTAACAGCAAAGGGTATCATTTTTCCTATATGGAAAACCCGGATGCATGCACCGGGTGTACCAACTGTGCAATTGTCTGCCCCGACGGTGTTATCACTGTATACCGGAAAAAAGTCAGTACCTGATGAAGGGTATGGGCCTCCGGGGCCTGTCACCCTGCTTTGGATAATGGAAAAGAAACTGAATATCAATTATCATATTCAATATGAAGGAACTTAAACTGATGAAAGGGAATGAGGCAATAGCCGAAGCTGCAATACGTGCAGGAGCAGATGCATATTTCGGATATCCCATTACCCCGCAGTCTGAGATACTTGAGTATCTTATGGCAGAGAAACCTCATGAGCGTACCGGCATGGTTGTTTTACAGGCTGAAAGCGAAATTGCTGCCATCAATATGGTATATGGGGGTGCTGCATGCGGCAGGAAGGTGATTACATCCTCTTCAAGCCCGGGTATCAGCCTTAAGCAGGAAGGACTTTCATATATAGCCGGTTCAGAACTTCCATGTCTGGTTGTAAATGTTGTAAGGGGGGGACCCGGACTGGGCACGATCCAGCCGGCACAATCAGATTATTTCCAGGCGGTCAAGGGAGGAGGACATGGCGATTACCGGTTGATAGTCCTTGCACCACAGTCGGTTCAGGAGATGGCCGACTTTGTGGACCTCGGGTTTGAGCTTGCATTCAAATACCGCAATCCTGTTATGATCCTTACCGATGGAGCCCTCGGGCAAATGATGGAGAAAGTGTGGCTGCAGGAACAGAAGCCGAGGAGGACCAGCTTTCCTGAATGGGCAACAACGGGAAAAACACCTGACAGAGAACGAAACATTATTACATCTCTGGATCTTGACTCTGCCGAGCAGGAAAAGTTCAACCTCCGGCTGCAGGAAAAATACAGGAAACTTGAGGCTGAAGAGGTCCGTTTCGAACTTACTGATGCCGAAGATGCAGATTACCTTCTTGTTGCCTACGGTACAAGCGCCAGGATCTGCCAGAAATCAGTCCGTCTCGCCAGGGACCAGGGCATAAAAGCCGGGCTGCTCAGGCCTGTTACCCTGTTTCCCTTTCCCAAAAAGCCACTTAAGGAACTTGCCGGGAAGGTCAAAGGTATAATGACCGTTGAGATGAGTACCGGTCAAATGGTTGAAGATGTGCGGCTGGCTGTTGAAGGTGTAGTGCAGGTGGAGCATTACGGACGCATGGGTGGCATAATACCTACTCCGGAAGAGATAGTAGATGCTCTCGGTAAAAACTTCTTAAAATAGGATCACTATGGCAGACAGAACCGGCATAAACGATATCGTAAAAGATGAAAACCTTGTCTATAAAAAGACAAGTGTCCTGACTGACAGGGTAATGCACTATTGCCCCGGTTGCGGGCATGGTACCGCCCACAGGCTTATTGCCGAAGTTATTGAAGAGATGGGCATACAGGCTGATACCATTGGTATTACACCGGTTGGTTGTTCGGTGCTCATGTACAACTATCTTGACATTGACATGCAGGAAGCTGCACACGGACGGGCACCTGCAGTCGCGACAGCCATAAAAAGGCTTATGCCTGACAAATTCGTTTTTACATACCAGGGCGACGGCGATCTTGCTGCAATTGGCACCGCGGAGACAATACATGCGTGCAACAGGGGTGAGAATATTGCCATTTTTTTTATCAACAATGGTATTTACGGGATGACCGGGGGACAGATGGCGCCCACCACCCTGTCGGGCATGAAGTCTTCCACCTCTCCCTACGGCAGGGATGTGCAAATGATGGGCAACCCCCTGAAAATGACTGAGCTGGTAGCACAGCTTCCCGGCACATGGTATGTAACGAGGCAGGCCGTCCACACCCCGGCAAGTGTAAGGAAAGCCAAAAAGGCTATAAGGCAGGCGTTTGAAAACCAGAAACTCAAGAAAGGCCTTTCACTTGTTGAGATAGTGTCGAACTGCAACTCGGGCTGGAAGATGTCGCCCGTTGAGGCAAATAAATGGATGGTTGAGAATATGTTTCCTTTCTACCCTCCGGGAGATATCAAGCTGGAGGGCAGACTTACCGGTAAAGAATAATACATCAGATATGACAGAAGAGATCATCATAGCAGGATTCGGGGGACAGGGTGTGCTTTCAATGGGCAAGATCCTGGCCTATTCGGGTATCATGGAAGATCAGGAGGTGAGCTGGATGCCTTCATACGGGCCCGAAATGCGTGGAGGTACCGCAAACGTCACGGTCATCCTGAGCGATGAACCTATCAGCTCGCCTATAATCAACAGGTTTGACACCGCCATCATCCTTAACCAGCAGTCAATGGACAAGTTTGAGGATTCTGTCAAGCCGGGGGGACTGCTTCTGTATGACGGAAACGGCATAACACGACATCCCGAAAGGCGTGATATCAGTATTTACCGTGTCGATGCTGCTGAAGAGGCAGCCAGGATGGAGACGGCCAGAATTTTCAACATGATAGTGCTTGGAGGTTTCCTCAAGGTAAAGCCACTTGTGAAGATAGAGAATGTGAGGAAGGGCATTGCAGAATCGCTTCCCGAGCGGCATCATTCGCTCATCCCTCTTAATGAAAAGGCGGTTATACGCGGCATGGAGATTGTTAAAAAGGTCTTTGAGCCCGAGGAAAAGAAATAGAATAGGGTCATTCATAGAGCCTGTTCCTCACCAGGTAATCATAGGTTGCATCGGGCACAAATGCGCGCATATTCCGTCCCTGTCGAAGTGCCCGTCTGATAAAAGATGAAGAGATATCTATAACCGGTGCCTCTGCCAACCTGGCGTTACCATAATCCCCAATGCATGAGGTATCGGATCCGATTCTCGGATACACCAGAAATTTGTGGTTTGAAACAAGCTTATCTCCGCCCTTCCATTTTCGGATGCTGTCAATATTATCAGTGCCGGTAATAATATGGAATTCCCTTTCGGGGAAATCTGAGGCAAGTTTATCCATTGTATTTATGGTATAGGAGGGGAGAGGCATCCCGAATTCGATGTCAGAAGCGATAAAAGAATCATGTCGGGCAATGGCCAGCTTCACCATCTGAAGCCTGGCGGCGGGACTGGCAAGCCGGCTTCGCTTCTTGAAAGGGTTTTGGGGACTTACAATAAACCATATCTCGTCCATCCCGGCAAACTCTTTCATATAGCCTGCTATGGCAATATGCCCGATATGTATGGGGTTGAAAGATCCGAAAAGCAGTCCTGTTGGCTTTTTCATCTTATTCTTTATACCGAAGCCCCCGGGCTTTATTTTAAGTGATTTATAAGGAAATTGCTGACTGTATCAAGCAATTCCTGTTTTGCTTCGGCGAGTTTGTCATTAACGATCACTACATCAAATTCATTCGCCCTCTTAATCTCGGCATCAGCTTTTTCAAGCCTCCTGGCAAGTTCGCGGGGACTTTCAGTCGACCTGCCGGTAAGCCGCCGTTTAAGCTCCCCGACAGAAGGAGGCATAATGAATATTGCCAGGGCTCTGTTTCCGAATTGTCTTTTTATATTAAGTCCGCCCACAACATCAACATCAAATATAACATTCAGTCCGGCACCCCATATTCGTTCAATCTCACTTTTGAGTGTCCCGTAAAAATGCCCGTTGTAAACCTCTTCCCATTCGATGAATTCGCCGTTGGCAACCTTATTTCTGAACTCTTCGGCCGACATGAACCAGTAATCCTTTCCATGCTTTTCGTGCGGCCTTTTTTGCCGGCTGCAAGCTGAAACAGAGAATGCCAGGGGCAAATGATGCTCAAGCAGGTGACGGACAAGCGTGGTCTTGCCTGCCCCGGAAGGGGCCGAAATAATGACCAGTTTCCCCTCCATACTACAGGATATTAAGAGATTGTTCCTTTATCTTCTCCAGGTCATCCTTCATCTGGACAACAAGTTTCTGGATGTTGAAATCATTGGCTTTTGAGCCTATGGTATTTATCTCGCGACCTATCTCCTGGCTGATGAAGCCCAGTTTTTTCCCTGCAGGCTCCTTTGCCATAAGAGAACTCCTGAAATAGTCAATGTGATTTGCCAGCCTTACTTTCTCCTCTGTAATGTCCAGTTTTTCCAGATAATAAATGATCTCCTGCTCAAAACGGTTCCTGTCTACATTATTCTTGCTGAAAAACTCGTTGAGATTCTGCTGCAGGCGTGAACGTACAGTTTCAATGCGCCCTGCCTCAAACTGCTCAATTTCACTAAGGCTGGCCTCTATTGCAGCGATTCTTTTTTCCAGGTCGGATTTCATCGCAATTCCTTCGTCAGTGCGGTATTTGTCAACCTGCACAAGTGCGTTTCTGAAAGCTTTGTTTACTTCTCCCCATTCCTGCTCATCAGGATCCTGCCTTCCTGAAATAAGTATATCGGGCATCCGCATGGTAAGCTTCATAAGCTCCAGGTTATTGTCGCCCGTAATTCGCAACCCGGCAGCAGTTTTGCTCAGTTCCTGAAAATAGTGTTGTACCGCGTCTCTGTTGATCACGGGAATATGTTCGGTGCCTGTATGGTCAACTGTAATGATCAGGTCTATCTTTCCGCGGCACAGCACCTGCGAAATATCGGCACGAAAACCGGTTTCCTCTGACCTGTAAATTCCCGGCACCTTGAGGCTGATATCAAGGTGCCTGCTGTTGAGCGAGCGGATTTCTATGGTAACCTTTTTGCCCGGGAGTTCACATACTGCTTTGCCAAACCCGGTCATCGACTTTATCATGGTTAATATCTTTTTTCTGAATAATCTGCTAAAGTATGATTTTTTATTGACACATTTCCGATTTGAACGGGTTAATCTATAGCACGCGCCTGTTCAACAGCCTCTTCTGAGTCAGGGCTGCTGCTGAGGCTGCCTGTTGCAACGCCCCTGGTCTTCCATCTTCCCGTGAGGTAATAGGTATATGACAACGCGGCGCCCGACAGCCACCCGATGGGAATAGCCCACCATATGCCTGTTTCACCCATTTGTGGCGACAGAATGAAAGCCAGGGGGATACGCACGGCCCATAAGGAGAAAAGCGTCATGAACATGGGGATAAGAGTGTCGCCTGCACCCCGCATAACACCTCCAACAATGAACATTACGGTAAATGTTATGTAAAACGGACTTACTATATTGAGATATGTTGTACCGTAATTCACCACTTCCTGATCAGGAGTGAAAAACCCCATTATCTGCCTGCCCCATAAAAGCACAATAATTGTAACCATTGTGGTTACCATGCTGCCCATTAAAAGAGTTGAGCGGAATCCTCTTTTTACCCTGTCTGGTTTGTTCGCTCCAATGTTCTGCCCGGTAAAGCTTGTAACTGCCATACCGAAATTCATTGCTACCATAGCAGCCAGTGAATCTATCCGCTGTGCCACCGAATATGCGGCAATCACCTCTGTGCCGAATGTATTGACAATACCCATAAGCGCCATCATGCCGAGCGCAACAAAGGTATGCTGCATTCCGCTGGGCAGGCCTATTCTTATGCTGCTGTAGAAGATCGACCTGTCGAAAATCCAGCCTTTAAAAGAGAATTTCATGATCTGGTGTGTCCGGTTCAGGTAGATGATCGCAGTGACAAAAGCTCCTCCCTGGGCAATTATTGTTGCCAGTGCCACTCCGGTAACTCCCCAGCCGAATACAAGAATAAAAAGCAGGTCAAGAATTATGTTTACAACCGACGAGATAATAAGAAAATAGAGAGGGGTTTTTGAATCTCCAAGTCCACGAAGAATAGCGCTGGTCCCGTTAAAGCCGAAAAAAACGATCATACCCGCCATATAAACCTTAAGATAATCTTTGGCCATGGGCATTATCTCTTCAGGCAGTTGCAGGAGGCGGAAAATATCTTCGGTAAAATATATACCTGCAACCGATACTATAATAGCAGCAATGAACATGAATATATACATTGTGTCGATGGCGCGCTTTACATTTTTGTAATTTTTTGCGCCAAAATACTGGGCAATTATAATCGTGGCACCGGTGGCGACACCTATAATAAGTGAGATGAGGGCAAATATTACGGGGAATGAGGCCCCGACTGCTGCAAGTGCATCCTTGCCAAGAAAATTTCCCACCACCAGGCTGTCGACTATATTATACAGTTGCTGAAATATATTGCCGATGAACAATGGTACGGCAAAACGCAGTATAATTCCGCCTTCTTTCCCGGTGGTAAGATCCTTCACTTAACTTGTTCCCTTTCGCGGTATATTATAATATAACAGGGCCGGCTGACTGTTGTGCGGCCTCTTGTATATAACAGTCATCAATCAAGTCCTCGTTGTCTGAGCAGCGGACCGATCTCCGGTTCCCTGCCGCGGAAATTTACGTACATCTCCATCGGATCCCTGGTGCCGCCCCTTTCAAGTATGTGTTTCCTGAAATTCTCTGCCGTCTCGCTGTCGAAGAGGCTTGTTTCCAGAAATGCCTCAAAAGCATCCGCATCAAGCACACCCGACCATATATAACTGTAATATCCTGCCGAATACCCACCACTGAATATGTGGCTCAGATAAGTGCTTCTCCATCTGGGCACTATCTCGTCAATCAGGCCGATTCGTTCAGTTGTCTGCTTTTCAAAGCTTATAGGATCCAGATCCTGCTGCTGTTCAAGCGTGTGATAGTCCATGTCGATAAAAGCAGTGGCCAGGTACTCAACGGTGGCAAAGCCCTGGTTAAAGTGGCCTGCTGCAGTTATCCTGTCAATCAGGTCCTGGGGAATTACTTCTCCTGTTTCATAATGGCGTGCGAACATGGTCATCACGTCGGGGTGCCTTGCCCAGTTTTCCATTACCTGCGAAGGAAGCTCAACAAAGTCCCTCGGCACTGAAGTGCCTGCAAGGCCGGGGTAGGTAACGTCAGACATAAGTCCGTGCAAGGCATGCCCGAATTCATGAAAAAAGGTGGTGTACTCATCAAAGGTCAGCAATGAGGGCTGCCCCCCCACTGGCCTGCTGAAATTGCAGTTTATGGTGATAACCGGGTGAATGAATTCGCCATCCCTGACCGATTGCCTCCTGAAGCTGCTCATCCATGCACCTCCTCGCTTGCTGGGCCTGTTGTAGTTGTCCATGTACAGGATGCCAAGGTGCGAGCCGTCAGCTTCACGCACCTGGTAAACTTCAACATCTTCGTGATACCTGGGAACATCATTTAGCTTCACAAACTGGAGCCCCCAAAGCTTTTCGACAACCATAAAGGTGCCTTCAATAACATTTTCCATTGAAAAATAGGGCCTCGTTTCAGCCTCATCAAGGTCAAACTTATCCTTACGCACCTTTTCGGCATAATATCTCCAGTCCCACGACTGCAGATGAAAATCTCCCCCTTCGCTGTATATCATTGCCTGCAACTCTGTTGCCTCCTCCTTAGCCACCGGCAATGCCGCTTCCCACAGCTCCAAAAGGAAGTCGTTAACCCTGCCGGGGGTGCCCGCCATGTTTTCCTCGAGCACGTAGTGTGCATGGGTGGGGTATCCAAGCATGCCGGCCCTCTCAATGCGCAGGTTTACTATCTGTCGTATATTCTCCTTGTTGTCATATTCATTATCATTATTGCAACGGTTAATGTAGGTCTTTTTCATCTTTTCGCGCAGTTCGCGGTTGTCGGCGTAAGTCAGGAAAGGCATTACGCTGGGGTTGTGATGTGTGAACACCCATTTGCCTTCATGCCCCCTCTCTGCAGCAACCTCTGAGGCATTGCTCACCAGGTCGGATGGCAGTCCAGCAAGATCTTGCTCGTTGTCAATTACAAGTTCAAAACTGTTTGTTTCATCCCTTATATTATCGCCAAACCGGAGGGTCAGAGAAGATAGCTGCTGGTTTATCTCCCTGAGTCTGTCCTGTTTGTCGTTATCGAGAGCCGCCCCGCCGCGGACAAACCTTTTATATGTCTTTTCAAGAAGCATCTCCTGCTCATAGTTCAGTCCAAGTTCCCCCTTTTGCTTGTTGACAGCTTCAATTCTGGCGAAAAGATCAGCATTAAGCAGGATATTTGTTGAATGTGCCGAAAGCCTGGGAATGATCTCACGTGCTATTTCCTGTAGCCCTTCATTGGTATGAGAAGAGTTGAGGTTGCTGAAGATGCTCTGGACCTCGCTCAGCATATTACCACTGTAATCAAGTGCTGCAATGGTATTTTCAAAGGTAGGAGGCTCAGGATCGCCGGCAATGGCTTCAATTTCTGTATTGTGCACTTCCATGGCCTTCTCAAAGGCCGGGATGAAATGCTCATTTTCTATCCTCTCAAAGGGTGGAAGATCAAATGTAGTATTGTAATCGGCAAGAAGAGGGTTCTCTTCCACCACAGAACAGGAAAAAGCGCTTGTTGCCATAACTAATATAATAATTATCTGTCTCACTTTTATTGGGTTTAGGTTATAAATTATAAAGCTGCTAAAATAACTATTCTTTCAGACTATGTCAAAAATAGTTGATGGATCAGGATTATCTGCCCGATTCCTGATAGTCCTGAACCCTAATGTCAATCCGCTGCAAAATGAGACATGAATTTTCCCATGGCGACTGCCTGCCTGCTATTCTAAAAAAGCATCAGCTCTGTGATGCTGCATATATAAGCTAAACATCATTCATAAATTAATTTTTTATTTAAGTCAATATATGTTATATTATATTTTGGTGCTTATGATAGGGGTTTATGCTAATTTATATGTTAAAAATTTTTAGTATATCTAAAATATTGTTAATATTGCATTGTGATTATATATTAATTGTGTTATGGAAAAATCTCCTCTTTTTCCTTTTTTTGGTCATGATACTCTATCCGATTTAAAGGGTAGGCGAAAAAAAAGGTTTCTTCAGAAAATAAGAATACTACGCAACCTTTATGTTCACGGCCCCGCTTCAAATGCAGACATTGCTGAACGACTGAGTATTTCGCTGCCTACCTCCCTTAATATTGTTGAAGAATTACTGGAAAACGGACTTGTGGAGAAGACAGGCATTGGCACATCCAGCGGAGGGAGAAAACCTGTTCTGATAGGATTGAAAGAAAACTCCCTCTATTCGCTTGGAATTCATTCCGGCAGGCACACTACAAGGATGGCTGTATACAATAACAGTAACCACAATATTTCGGGTTCGGTCGAGCTAAAAATTGATCTAACCAACAGGGATGAATATGTTAATGAAGTATTCAAAAGGTCAGAAGAGCTTGTCAACCAGGCTGCTATAGATACCAGGAAACTTCTTTGTGTCGGGATAGTGATGCCCGGCATGATAAATTCTGATGAGGGCAAAAACTTTACACATTTGAATTTTGGCACTATAGCAACAAGTGAAATATTTGAGAATAAGTTTAACCGTCCGGTTTTTATTGATAATGATGCAAAGGCTATTGCACATGCCGAGCTGCGTTTTGGAAAAGCCAGAGGCCTCAAAAATGTCCTGGTAGTGTTCCTGGAGTGGGGACTGGGACTTGGGATAGTGATAAACGGAAAAATATACAGGGGATCTTCTGGTTTCGCGGGTGAACTAAGCCACATACCTGCAGTTGACAATAAAATATACTGCCAGTGCGGCAAGCAGGGCTGTCTTGAAACAATAGCCTCGGGAGCTGCAATAGCGCGAATGGCAAAGGAGGGAATTGAAACGGGCAACCTCCCCGAGCTTCGTGGATTGAAAGCTGACGAAGCTGACAGAATAGAAACAGAAGCTATAGTAAATGCGGCAAACAATGGAGACCACTATGCAATCAAGATATTATCGGAAATTGGTTTGAACCTGGGCAAAGGGCTTTCCGGCCTGCTCCAGTTATTTAATCCGGAAAGGGTAATATTATCAGGTAAGGTATGTGAAGCCAGGCAGTATATTGTAACACCAATTCAACAGTCGCTGAATACTTATTGCATACCTAAAATGATGGAGAAGACTGAGGTTGTTGTCTCAGAACTTGGATCTGACAGGGGAATACTGGGTGCTGTTTCCATGGCTATGGAACATGTATTCGACAAACCTTTTATGGTAAGAGCCAGCATTAAATCACCCGGCACGGAAAAAAAGAAGAAGACCGAGCCTACTTATAACCCCTGATATACTGGAATTAACAACCCGTAAGGGCAATAATAGAATATTTACTCGTGAAGTAAATGTATTGATCATCAAACCTTAAACCTTTAAATCTTTTAATCTATGAAACAACTGAGCAATTTGTTAATTGTGGTCCTGCTAATGTTCTCAACAGTGCTGTCAGCACAGGAGAGGACGGTAACAGGACTGGTAACTTCGGCCGAAGATGGAGCACCGCTTCCCGGAGTGACTATTCTGGTGCCGGGAACCAATATAGGGACAGTTACTGACCTTGATGGTAATTATTCCCTGCAGGTTCCGGCTGAGCATGAAGTTTTGCGATTCTCATTCGTGGGTATGGTAACTGTCGAAGCTGCCATTCCACCCGGCAACGTTCTGAATGTTGTTCTTGAACCTGATCCGGAAGAGCTGGAAGAGGTGGTGGTGACCGCCCTCGGTATCAGCCGTGACAGGAAAACACTTGGTTATGCGGCAACAAGTGTGGGAGGTGAAGATATTGCCATTTCCTCCACCATCAGCCCGGTCAATGCCCTTCAGGGACGTGTTTCAGGTGTTGATATCCAGCCTACTGATGGTGGAACTTTTGGTGGAAGCCGTATCACAATCCGTGGAAACTCAGTTCTCGGGGGAAACAACCAGCCAATATTCGTTGTTGACGGCGTTATCTACGACAACCAGTTATCCGGCGGCTCGCAATGGGGCGGCGTCGACTGGGGTAATGAGCTGAAAAGCCTCAATCCTGATGAGTTTGAATCAGTAACTGTACTTAAGGGTGCGGCTGCGACTGCACTCTATGGCTCGCGTGCAATAAACGGAGTGGTTGTGATCAACACCAGGCGGGGAAGGGAAAGACCCGACATAGGGGTCAACTTCAGTCAGCGTTTCCATGTGAAGGATCCTTATGACGGACCTGCATTCCAGAACAAATACGGGCCGGGCCACCTTGCCAGTGTTCCTGTCGGCATAAATGACCCGTGGAACCCGCAAAATGAATTCCTGTATGATTCTGAGGGAAGGCCTTATTACTACCGCAGTATAGTTTCATTCGGACCGGAGCTCGATGGAAACACAATGGTGCTGGACTGGGACAGGCAGACTATGGTGCCTAATCTCCCAACACCAAACAACTTCCTCGATCTGTTTGAAAGGGGCCTGTACAGCAATTCCAATCTGCAGCTTGACGGTGGAACAGACAGGACAACCTTCCTGGTATCTGCTTCACTTACAAGTGAGAGTGGTATCACCCCGCGCAATGATTTTGGCCGTGCATCAGTTTTCTCAAGGGTTACCCATCAGTTGACAGATTTCCTTAGCGCCGACGTGGGCATCAGTTATTCCAATTCAACAGCTGCCAACCCTCCCTCTGCCGGTTTGCAGAATAGCTTCTTTACTGGTCCCATACCCAGGTGGTACGATGTAAGTAACTGGAAGGATAAGTACATGGCAGATCATGGTGGCGTGCATTCTACTGCTCATGGCGACCCCCTGGCAGGTGTTCCCGGACTCGGACTTTTCTTCAGCCTTTATGAGAACACCAACGTAAGGCTGGAAGAAGCACTCAGGCTGACTACAAAGCTTAACTTTGAGGTAACAGACTGGTTCAATATCGATGTGGAGGGATATATAAATAATTATTATGAAAAGCGTGAAACTAAAAATCTCGGATCAGGCTTTGCCAACGCAGGTGGATCCTACCGCCTTGATCACAACCGGAGGGAGCAGATAGATGGTAAAGTGGTTTTCAACTTTCTCGGTGAGTTAACACCCGAATTGTTTGGTAGCTTCTCTATTGGCGCAGAGCACTGGTCAACCGGCTACTCCTATTCAGGAGCGTGGACAAGTGGCGGACTGATAGTTCCGGGCCAGTATTTTCTTGCCAACAGTGTTAACCAGCCTGGACAGACTGCCGGAATAAGCGGAACAAAAATTCTTAATTCGGTATACGGATACGGTAACCTGGAGTGGCGAGACCAGCTCTTCCTTTCGGTTACAGGCCGGAATGACTGGTCTTCAACGCTGACCTATGCTGACGGCACAGGTAATAATAACTATTTCTATCCGTCAGTAAGCCTTTCCTGGCTGCCGACCGAAACTTTTGAGCTGCCCGATTTTCTTTCTTATACGCAGTTAAGGTTATCATATGCTGAAGTAGGTAATGATTACTCAATATATAACATAAATACCGGCTTCAGTCATCGTTCTAATCTTCAGGGAGTAAGCGGTTATAACCTGGTTATGTTGAATTACAGCAGCAATACTGTGCCGAACCTTGACCTGCAGCCTGAGCGAAAGAAATCATGGGAACTTGGCTTTGACGCCCGATTTTTCAATAACAGGTTAGGTCTGGATTTTACCTATTACAGGGAAAACACCATTAACCAGATCCTGAGCCTGCCCGTTCCTTCTGAAACCGGTGTTACCGGCCAGTTGATAAACGCCGGAAATATTCAGAACCAGGGTGTTGAGATTGCGTTGCATACCCGTCCGGTTCAGACGAGGGACCTTCGCTGGGATCTTGATTTTACCTATACCCGTAACAGAAACATGATAGTAGAGCTTCATGAAGATGTGGAAAGGTATAACCTCTATGAGTCGGCTACCTACGGGAACACTCGTGTAGGTACAGTCGCATTTGTAGGAGAAGAATGGGGAGTGCTTTATTCCGACTCGGCTCCCGCTTTGTTCAATAATGAGAATGATCCTAATGATACGAGGAACGGAATGCCTTTACTGCAATGGCAGGGAGCAAGAAGGGGAGCATATATGATAAGATCATTTGAACAGCAGGAGGTTGGCAATATGAACCCCGATTTTCTTGGAAGCGCCACTTCAACTCTCACCTACAGGGGCGCTTTCGTGAGGGTATTGCTTGATGCCAAGATTGGCGGTGACATATCGAATTATGTAGGTCGTTACGGTCACGCGTACGGCAATCTTGAATCATCCCTCAAATGGCGTGATGCCGAAAGCGGTGGAATCACATGGACTTCCCGCTATGACAATGTTGGCGACGGTACATTTAATACATATAATGACGGAATGATACCTGAAGGTGTGTTCCAGAACGGTACTGTTATAGAAGGAACGGATGTTAGCGGCATGACATACCAGGAGGCATACGACCAGGGTATTGTAGAGCCCACACATGCCAGTTTCTGGCATTATTTCAATAATTCATGGGGAACCGGGGTAATCAATGAATACGTGGTGCATGAAAACTCATGGATTGGCATTCGTGAGCTGACCATAGGTTATTCTTTCCCGAGAGAAATCGCCAGCCGAATGAGGCTTTCAAACCTGCGTGTATCTTTGTTTGCAAGGGATCTTGGTTTCCTTTACAAAACGGCTCCCAACAACCTGCACCCCTACTCAGTAAGGGGGACACATGCAGGATCGGCACATGCCTGGGGTGCAATTCCCTACGTAAGGACAGTGGGTATTAACCTTGACCTTGGATTATAAAATCGGTTCATGAAAATAATAAATAGAAATATAGTATGAAAAATCTTATAAAAATATTCATTTTGTGCGCGATTGTCTGTGTGCCGGTTTCATGCACCAAGGATTTTGCAGAGGTAAATCAGAATCCTGCAATGGTAACTGATCCGGATATACGACATCTGTTTACTTCTTCCATCTATGATATGGGCCATTCCGGCAGGTATACCGAATGGTTCTACAACAATTACCAGTATTTCTTCCGCTACGGTCAGGCAACAATTTTTTCAGGCGGTAATAGTGGTGATTTTAACCGTCATGGCGCCCTTGGCGGGCATTATGGCAGGGTATATACTATGCAGAGGAATCTCTATGAGATCAGAAAGAGGATAAATGATCTCGCTCCGGAGGATCAGGCCCGGCGCACCCATGTTAAGGCAATAACTTATATACCACCGGTCGTAGCCGGACTTAACGCCACTGACATGGCCGGATCAATGCCATGGTCGGAAGCTATGAGGGGGCGATACGAGAATCATTATACTCCTAAGTATGATACTCAGCGTGAGCTTTTTCAGCAGTGGATTGACGAACTGGATTCAGCCATCGGGGTTCTTATGAGTGATGCTTCA
>SLMM01000187.1 GCA_007133565.1 Bacteroidales bacterium | reverse complement strand
TCATCCGGACTTGCAGAGCCTGTGCACACATGGGAAAGGAATATGGAAGAGAATGACAAGGTTTACGGGGTTACCCTCACGGCAGTCTCCGAACATTTCTGCACAGACGTTTCAGATGTAAGGGAAATTACCGCCTTTCCATGGATTGAGGCAAGATTCAGTGTCGATAAGGCAGAGGGATGCCATCCACTGGAGGTAAATATAACCAACCAGTCGCACGGACTGAATGATTACAGGTGGTTTGTAAACGGTGTTGAGACGGCAGTGCCCGACAATGACGGCTTCCCGCTGGAGCTGGCCAATACAGGCAATGTGCCTGTTGATTATGCTATCAGGCTGGAGGCTGACAATTCCAGTGGGTGCAGTGACCTGTTTGAGCATACGGTTACAGTATATCCTGAGCTTATTTCCGGCTTTTCTGCCAATATCGTTGCCGGCTGTAATCCCCTTGAAGTGGAATTCACAAACGAATCGGCAAATGCAGATAATTTTCTATGGGACTTTGGCGACGGATCGACCTCAACGGAGGCAAATCCCGTGCATACATTTCATAATACCGGCTTAACCGACATCACATATAACGTTACGCTTACAAGTTTTTCGGTTAACGGCGAATGTGCAGATGTAAGTGAAACCCAGATAACCGTTCACGGAAGGGTTGAGGCAGGCTTCACCACAGACGAGGGCCTGGGTTGCAACCCCCTGTCTGTTGAATTTGTAAATACATCCGTGGGAGCACAATCCTTTTTCTGGGATTTTGGTGACGGCGGCACCTCCACCGGAGAGAGCCCTGTCCACCTCTTCTCAAACAGCAATGCTGCCGATATTGCAGAATACGAGGTAACCCTTATAGCAGAAAACTATGCGGGCTGCACCAGTGAAGCAATAAAAGTGATAAGTGTCTATCCGGACATCAGCGCCGGTATTGAAATCAGCGCCATAGAGGGCTGCCACCCCCTGACGGTAGATTTTACGAGCCTTACAACCGGCGGATATTACTACCACTGGGATTTCGGCGACGGAAACACATCGGCTGATGAAAACCCCCGGCATACCTTCATCAACACGGGAGGGGCCGACAGAACATACAGGGTCAGGCTCACAGCAACAGCCGGGAATAACGTGTGTTCAGATTCAGCTTTCGTCGATATTACAGTCTTCCCCATGGTAAGATCGGAATTCAGCTTTACCGGGAGCCCTTCCTGCACTCCGTTTGATGTGGCGTTTAACAACACATCGCTTAATGCCTCACTGTACCGGTGGGATTTTGGTGACGGCAGCGACACCATAACACATGATACCTCCTCTTTTATCCGCACGTTCACCAACCCCGGATATGCCGGCATAATGGAATACCCGGTAACCATGAGGGCCGAGAGCGACCGGGGATGCTACCACGAAACAACGCAGACTGTAACGGTTTATCCCGGGATAGAGGCCGGGTTTGTGACTGATACAACAGAGGGGTGCAATCCGTTGACCGTTGGTTTTTCAAATCAAAGTGAGGGAGCGGCTTATTACCATTGGGATTTTGGCGACGGCAGCTCCTCAACCGGACAAAATCCCGTGCATACCTTTACCAACACCGGCAAGTCCGATACCACCTACAGGGTGATGATGGTTGCAACAGCCGGCAACAACGTATGCAGCGATACCGCATTCCTTGATATAACGGTCCATGGATATGTCGAAGCAGAATTCACCGTGCCGGAAAGCATTTTGTGTTCACCGGCGGAGTTTTTATTCAGCAATTCATCAACAGGGGCGGAGACCTTCAGATGGGATTTCGGCGATGGCAGGGATACTGTAACATACAACAAGGAGCCGTTTTCGCTCATCTTTGCTAATGCAAGCTACAGTGATGAAGAGGTCTACCGGATAACACTCGAGGCTGAGAACTATGCCGGCTGCATCGCCGTTGCCGAAAAGGCCATCTCTGTTTATCCGGATATCAGGGCACATGTCATACCGTCGGTAACCGAAGGATGCCACCCGCTTCAGGTAGAGTTTGACAACCGTTCACCCGGTGCATTTGCTTCAAGATGGGACTTTGGTGAGGGGACCACCAATGACAGCGACTCGCCGGTACATACCTTTACAAATTTCACAAACAGCTCCATCACACATGAAGTTCATCTGAGTGTCAGCTCAGAAAACTACTGCATAAGCGACACCACTTTTTCAATTACCATACATCCCCTCCCGAAGCCCTTCATAGATATTGAAGAATCAGTGGCCTGTCCGCCCTTCGACCTGCTTATAGGAAATGCAACCGTTGGAGCCTCCGGCTTCACCTGGGAGTTTGGAAACGGCGAAAGCCTGAACACCGGATCATCTGCCCCGTTTGTCCACACCTATCACAATACAACGGGCGAAACCGCCAGATACGACCTTAAGCTGATTGCCATGACAGAGCATGGTTGTATTGACTCGGCACAGCAGAAGATATTTGTTTATCCTGAAGTAATTACAAGATTCAGCTCAGAAACCGAAGGATGCAGTCCCCTTTCTGTCCGCTTTTCTGATGAGTCGGTGCGAGCGGTAGAACACCACTGGGATTTTGGCGACGGCACCTTTTCAAAGCTTAAGGACCCGACACACCGGTACGTCAACAACTCGGTGAATGATACAACTTTTTATGTCATGCAGGTGGGTGTTTCCGAATACGGTTGCACAGATACCATGGGTTACAACATATCAGTTTACCCGCAGCCGGTCAGCAGCTTCACCGCTACACCCACGCACCAGGTTTACCCGTCAACAGGTTTTGATCTGGTAAATCTTACAAATGAAGGCTACTGGGATTACCTGTGGGATTTTGACGACGGAAACACAAGCAGCGAGAAGGACCCGGGCAACTATGAGTACAGTGAATGGGGCGACTATGATATCAGCCTGCTGGTATCGAGCGAAAACTGCTCGCACAGGATGTCGCACAGGGTAAGGATTCATCCCGCACCGCCTGTTGCCGGCTTCAACCAGCCCGAAAACGGCTGTGTACCTCTTGGTGTGCAGTTCGTCAACAACTCGCTGTACGGCGATACCTACCTGTGGGAATTTGGCGACGGCAACACTTCTGCTGAAAGGGAGCCGTACCATCTGTATGAAACTGCGGGCATCTTCAACGTGAAGCTTACCGTTTCAGGGGCAGGAGGTCAGGAGTTTGCATACAGTGAGATAGAGGTGTACCGGCTTCCGGAGGTTGATTTCACAGTATCTCCCGGACTTGTTATGTTGCCAAATCAGAAGGTACAGCTTTTCAACCTCTCAGAGTACGGCAGTGTTTACTCCTGGGATTTTGGCGACAATACAGGTTCATCTGAAGAGAACCCCGTTCACCTGTACACCGAAACGGGTGAGTATGATATTACCCTGCAGGTATGGACCGAACAGAATTGTTACAGTGAGATGATAAAGTACGGGGCAGTAAATGTTGCCGGCAAGGGGATCATGGAGTTCCCCAATGCCTTCAGGCCGGATGCGTCAGGGCCGTCCGGCGGAAGGTACGACAGGAACGCCGTAAACCCGAATACCGTATTCTATCCTCTTCATGCAGGTGTGGAGGAGTATCTTCTCCATATCTATAACCGCTGGGGCGAACTGCTCTTTACCAGCAACGATATTGAAACCGGATGGGACGGCTACTACCAGGGGCGACTGGCAAACCAGGATGTTTACGTGTGGAAGGTCTGGGGGACATTCATAAATGGAGAAAAATTTATCAAAGCAGGTGATGTGACACTACTTAGATGAGGCGGAAAAAATTATATACGGGCCTGTTTCGTTTAACGGGAAGATCTGCCTTTCGGCGGACGGCACTTATAATGCTGTTGCTGGCCCTCCTGGCCGGCAGCAGGGTTATGGCGCAGACCGACACCGAGTTCTGGTTCGCGGCTCCCGACATAACCACGGGCCATGGCAACAGCGGCAGGGGCGGGGTGCCCATCTATATAAGGGTTGCAAGCCTTTACTTTCCGACCACCGTTACAATATCAATACCGGCCAACCCTGGATTCACTCCCATTACCCTGAACCTGCCGCCCAACACTTCAGAAACTGTCGAAATTCCGGAGATTCACAGAAATTTAGTGGAGAATAACCCCTACCAGGATACCAGTCCCGTCAATAAAGGGATCAGGGTGCAGTCCAACAACCTTATAACCGCCTATTACGAGGTGGGAACATTTTTCAATCCCGACATATTTGCACTAAAGGGCAGGAATGCCCTGGGTACCGAGTTTTATGTGCCTTTTCAGAACTATTTCAGGAACGGGAGATATACCCCTCAGCCATATTCGTCGATAATCATAGTGGCCACGGAGGACAATACCACCGTGACCATCAACCCCACGAACCCCGTTTTCCCGGGTATTGCCGCCGGAACCCCCATAACGGTAACCCTCAACAGGGGACAGACATACGCGATAGCGCCTGACAACCACACAGGCGGGCATCCGCGTCCATCACAACGTCCGGAAAACAGGCTGGCCGGGACCCATATAGTTTCAAACAGGCCCATAGCGGTTACCACTGCTGACGACTCTGTTGATGCATACCCCCACGCGGGGTGCAAGGACCTGATTGGCGACCAGCTTGTACCGGTAAGTATTATAGGGACCGAGTACATAGCCATGCGGGGGCAGCTTAATCCGAATATGAATGAGTCATTCTACGTAACTGCAACTGCCGATGGTACGGAGGTGACTGTCGACGGACTCCCTGCAGCGACACTGAATGCAGGAGAGGTATACAGGCACCCATTCACCCAGCAAAGACACCACATTCTTACCAGTGAGCGGGCATATGTTTACCATGTTGCCGGTTTCGGCTGCGAGATGGGCGGAGCCATTCTGCCGCCTGTAAACATCTGCACCGGCTCAACCCAGGTTTCATTTACAAGGTCGAAAGCGCCCGGCGACACCGATGCTTTCGGGCACAATTACAACAATGAGAGGTTCTTTATGAACATCCTGGTGCGAAAGGGAGCCGAGGACGGCTTTATCCTTAACGGCGACCCCGGCCTCATTCCCGCCGTTGCATTTCATGAGGTACCCGGTACGGATGACTGGCTGGCGGCAGAATTTGAATTTCACCACACGGTCATCCCGAGCAGGCAGGCCAGCCTGATAGTAAATACCAAAGATGTTTTCCACCTGGGCATAATAAACGGAGGGCCGACCAGCGGAACCATGTACGGTTATTTCTCCGACTTCAACGAGCTGTCGGTCAACGCCGTTATATCAGGCACCACACAGGATTATATCCAGGCCTGTTATGGTCTTCCTTTCAGGTTGTTTGCAACAGGCGGCACAAGATACCGCTGGGAACCTCATATTTACCTGGACGACCCCTTTACCGCCATGCCGCTTGTTACCCCGCTGTCGAGCCAGATGTACACGGTAACCGTTTCGGGTGCATGCAATATGACCGATGTTGCAACAATCACCGTTGATGTATCAACTCCGGTAGATGCAAATTTCACATTCGACCAGGGCAGCATATGCGCTCCCGGGGAACTCCTGCTGCACAACCACTCGACGGGAGGTGCAGATTTCAGGTGGTATGTCGATAACAGCCTGATAGCAACAACTTCGCAGCCCGATGACATCACCCACACTTTTGAAAACAATACCGATGCACCTGTCGAACATACCATAAGCCTGGTGGTGAGAAACAATGATTTCTGTTCTGACCAGATGCACCGGACAATAACAGTGTACCCGGCAATAAACGCAGATTTCGATGCCAGTCCGGTTGAGGGCTGCGACCCTCTTCCGGTCAGTTTTACAAATACCTCATCAGGAAACACCGGCACCTGGTACTGGGATTTTGGCGACGGCACCTCCTCGGCATCCGAACACCCTTCGCATATATTTCTTAACCGCACCTCACCGGATGATACCACATATATGGTCAGCCTGACTGCCATCTCACCCTTCCAGTGCCGCGACACCTTTGTAGGTCCCGTCAGGGTCAACCCCTACCTGGAGGCCGGCTTTACCCTTGACCGGCCATCGGGATGTGCACCGATGACCGTTGTACCGGAGGACACCTCTGTCGGGGCAGATTCCTACCTGTGGGAGTTTGGTGACGGGAACACGTCAACAGAAGCATCTCCGGTTCATATTTACGATGATCCTGGAGGCAGTACGGTAACATATACCATTCGCCAGACCGTAACCAACAAGGAAGGGTGTACCGAAGTACTCGAGAGACAGGTTACAGTTCATCCCCGGGTGGATGCCTCATTCACGGCCGATCAGCCTGAAGGCTGCTCCCCTCATAGCGTTGAGTTTGCAAACAATTCAACCGGGGCTGTAAGGTACCTGTGGGATTTTGGTGACGGCACCAGCTCGACAGAAGCAAATCCCCCGGTACATCAATACCCTGTAAACATGACAGGCGCAAGCGTGACCTATACTGTAACACTTACGGCATATTCGGAGGAGGACTGCCGGGACATCGCAGAAATGGACATCACGGTCCATCCCGCGGTGGAGGCATCTTTCACAGTAGACAACACAGAAGGCTGCCATCAGCTGAACCTCACGGTTAACAACAATTCTACAGGAGCCGATTATTTCAGCTGGGATTTTGGCGACGGCTCCCCTCTATCGTCAACCGACGCCTCATCCTTTCAACAGCTGTTCAGGAATACCGGAACAGACGATGTTACCTATACCATTAAGCTGGTGGCGGGGAACGCAGAGGGCTGTGCCGACAGCCTTACCAGGGAGGTGACCGTTTACCCTGAAATCACAGCCAATTTTCAGCCAGGCGAAGATGAGGGATGTGAACCATTAGAAGTCCGTTTTATGGACATGTCGAAAAATGCTGCAAGCTGGAGCTGGGACTTCGGCGACGGTGCCGGCTCGGCTGAACGGCATCCGGCCCATACTTTTGTCAACACATCGGAAAATGAAATAATCCGCACCGTTACACTGACAACAACCTCTGCCAACGGACACTGTACCGCTACCAACAGCTGGAACATCAGGGTTAGCGGCAGGGTAAACGCCGATTTTGAGATTGCCGGCAATAACGGCTGCAATCCTTCGGAGGTTCAATTCATCAACCACTCCACCGGCGCGGTTGAATACACGTGGAATTTCGGCGACGGGACCGATCCGCTGGTAATGGCAACCGGCGAGCCGGTTACCCATACATTTGTAAACAGCAGCTTTGACCAGGTAAGCAGCTTTGATGTAACCCTTACAGCCGTAAATTCCGGTGGCTGCACCTCTGTAATAACAAGGACGGTTAATGTA
The DNA here is from genome assembly GCA_007133565.1 of Bacteroidales bacterium. Lineage (GTDB taxonomy): Bacteria > Bacteroidota > Bacteroidia > Bacteroidales > PUMT01 > PXAP01. The sequence goes on along the minus strand of SLMM01000187.1, from coordinate 20,862 downwards.
TACCCGGATATCAGCGCCGGGTTCACCCCTTCCGTAACACAAGGATGCCATCCTTTACAGGTGGAGTTTGAAAACGAATCACAGGGGGCGGCAAGGTATGTATGGGATTTCGGCGACGGAGGCAGCTCCGGGCAGGCCGGTCCGCTTCACACCTTTACCAATACCGGCACAACCGACAGCATCTACCGGGTAATGCTCAGGGCAATCGCACCCAACAATATATGCATCGATTCGGCCTGGATCGACATTGTGGTGAACCCTGTGGTAAGGGCCGGGTTCAGCACCAGTGCAAGTCCCGGTTGCAACCCTCTGGAGGTGGAGATACAGAATGATTCCTATAATGCATCCAGGTATATCTGGGATTTTGGTGACGGCACAGATACCGTGACCCTCAATTCCAATCCATTCTTAAAAACATTCGGCAACAGCTCCTTTGACGATGAGGCATATTATAATATAGCGCTTCGCGCCGAGAGTGAGGCCGGCTGCTACAGCGAAACCTCACGACAGGTAACTGTGTATCCTGATATATCTGCTTACTTTGATTTAACAGTTCAGGAGGGTTGCCATCCACTGGAGGTAAGTTTTGAGAACCTGAGTGCGGGAGCAGGAAAATACCTGTGGGATTTTGGTGATGGCAATACGTCAACAGCAACAGCGCCGTCGCATACCTTTACCAATACTGGAACAACCGACAGCATATACCGGGTTGAGCTTACCGTAACAGCCCCCAATAATGTATGCCTCGCCACCTACTCTGTCGATATCCGGGTTCACCCATATGTAAAAGCAGGTTTCAGCTTTCCCCTGAGTGAAAGCTGCACCCCTTTCGGAGTTGAATTTAACAATTCATCGGTGGGAGCTGAAAGGTTCACCTGGAATTTTGGCGACGGAACGGAATTCGTAACAGACAGTGACGAAAATATACACCATACTTTTATAAATGAGGGTTATGACAACTACCAGGATTTTCTGGTCAGCCTCACGGCCGAAAATTATGCCGGCTGCAGCGATAGTGCAACGAAAACAGTAAGGGTTTATCATGATATCGAAGCGCTTTTTGATGTGTCAGTTGACGAGGGATGCCATCCGCTGGAAATTAATTTTGAAAATCTTTCAAGGGGAGCCGACAGGTTTGAGTGGGATTTTGGCGACGGAGCAGGATCGTCCGGCCGGGAGCCTTCACACCGGTTTACCAACACCGGCAGCTCACCGGTAACGCGAACGGTTACCCTTTCGGTCTGGTCGGGCGATCACTGCACAGGCCAATACAGCAGGGAGATCACGATACACCCAAACCCGCGTGCAAGGTTTGAGATCGACAATGCCACCTGGTGCCCGCCTTTCGATATGCCAATAGACAACAGCAGCATTGGAGGTGACATATTCACATGGTACCTGGGAGACGGTACGGTAACCACAACGACATCGTCCAGTCGTTTTTACCATACCTATGATAATCCTGATGATGATATAAAGACTTACACAATCAGCCTGTTTGCCGAATCTGAATATGGATGCATTGATTCATCAAGCCAGGTTGTCAGAATGTACCCGCGTGTTAACGTTGATTTTTCATCAGTTACCGAAGGATGCAGTCCGCTCGGAGTTACCTTCGAAAACAGGACCACAGGTGCGGTAAACTACATATGGGATTTTGGCGATGGTACCGGTATTGGGATAAGCAATCCGCATCACATCTACTTTAACAACACCTGGGATGAAGTTACCTATAATGTCAGGCTGACAGGTATATCAGAGTATGGATGTACCGCTTCAGGGGAGCAAAGCATAACTGTATTTCCCCAGCCAGTTGCCGAATTCACGGTATCACCCCTGATCCAGGAATACCCGTCGGTAACTGTCGATATAGATAATGCAAGCAAAGATGGTATATGGCAATACAGATGGGACTTTGACGATGGCAATACCAGCAGCGAGAGGGAGCCTGGCAGTTACCTGTTCGGCGACTGGGGTGAATATAATATAAGGTTGAATGTGTGGAATGATCACTGCTCAGATTCGGCAAGCCAACGCATATATATCAGGCCACCGGTACCTGTAGCAGATTTTGACCCGCTTGATCCTGGTTGCGAACCCCATACGGTATACCTGAGAAACAACTCCGTTTATGGTAACAGCTATCACTGGGATTTTGACGACGGCAACACATCACAGGAAAGAGAGCCCGTACACACCTTTACCAGTTACGGAACATACAACATCAAGCTTACTGTAGCGGGTGAGGGAGGCGAAGACTATACCTACAGGCAGGTGGAGGTGTACCGTAATCCTGTCGTTAACTTCAGGGTTGTTCCGGAGGCAGTGCTGCTGCCTGATGCCGAGGTTCAGCTTTTCAACATGTCTGAGTACGGCGCCTCCTACCACTGGGAATTCGGCGACGGCTATTTCTCGGCTGAAGAGCAGCCACGGCACATCTATACCGAATTGGGTGAATACGATGTGAGTCTCGAGGTTTGGACAGAACACGGTTGTAGCGGTTATATGGAAATACCGAGAGCAGTAAAGGTAACCGGAAGCGGGCAGATTATCTTTCCCAACGCTTTCAGGCCCGATGCCTCCGGCCCTAACAACGGATATTACAGCCTATCGGAGCCCCATTCCAATAATATATTCCGGCCCTGGTGGGAGGGGGTTTCCGATTATACTCTAAGGATATACAACCGCTGGGGAGAATTTCTCTTCGAAAGTAACGATATAATGCAGGGATGGGATGGTCACTACCAGAATAAACTTTGCCAGCAGGGTGTATATGTATGGAAGGTGTGGGTAACATTTACCGACGGCAGCTCACTGATTAAGGCAGGCGATGTGACCCTGCTGAGGTGAGAAACAGGTGTTTCGCCTCATTGACGCACGTGACCCTTATAACCAGTTGGTTTTCCATGCAGTAAATTATCTGTTTGAAATTTTAGATGAAAAAATTTTATGTAAATTTGCAAATAATTATTTTGGTAATTAAATACTATAAGTTCTTCAATGTCAAAAATAGTAGCTATTTCGGAGGCGGCATCGATTGCCCTGCATGGAATGATCCTTATCGCTAAGGCAGACCCATCGATCAATGTCCTGCAGATTGCGGAAAGGACCGGCGCGAGCAGGCACCATGTTGCCAAAATAATGCAGAGGCTTGCAAAGAATAACTACCTGGCATCCCACAGGGGTCCGAGCGGTGGTTTTACCCTGAGGAAAAAGCCTGAGGAGATAACCTTCCTGGAGATATACGAGGCCATCGAAGGAGAAATAGAGATCACCCCCTGTCCCCTGGATAAGCCGATCTGTCCCTTTGACAAATGTATCATGAACAACGTCACAAACCAGATGACTCTAAAGTTCAGGGAACATCTCAGGAAGCAGACGCTCGACCAGTACATTTAATGCCGTCTGACTGCATATCTATCAGATTATCCAAATCTTTATTTTGTTTAGAACAATTCTAAATTAGCCCTGCTATGACTTTTTTTAACTACAGATTTGCAGGATAATATTTTTAACCATATATTTGAGTAATTAATTACTTATTTACTTTTATGTACTGAAAATACTTATTTAAAGAATATAATGAAGAGAGAAATTATAAAAATTGATGAGGAGAAGTGCAACGGATGCGGCCTGTGCATACCGAACTGCCATGAGGGGGCATTGCAGATAATAGATGGCAAGGCCAGGCTGATAAGCGACCTTATGTGTGACGGACTGGGGGCATGTATTGGGCATTGCCCGGAGGGTGCCATGGAGATAGAGGTGCGGGAGGCCGAACCCTATGACGAGGTAAAGGTAATTGAGCTGATGGCCGAGAAGGGCAAAAATGTGGTAACAGCACACCTCAAGCACCTCAAGGATCACGGCGAGTTCGTGTTCCTGAGACAGGCAGTCGGGTGGCTGATGGAAAATGCCGGAAGTGTTGACTTTGAAGTAAAGGAAGTTATCCAGGAGGTACACTTCTACCAGCCCGGGCATCACGAACATGAACCTGCATCAGGCGGGGGTTGCCCGGGATCGAGGTCGATGAGCTTCTCTCCTCCCCCGGCAACCGGCAGAGGAGCCCCGCAGAACAGCACAGCGGGGAATGCCGGTGCTGCGGTTAACAGCAGTACAGCAGTTAACGGCAGTGGCGTCTCGCAACTGATGCAGTGGCCGGTACAAATGCACCTGATAAATCCGCGAGCAACTCATTTTGCAGGATCTGACCTGCTTCTGGCGGCAGACTGCGTGGCTTATGCCGCAGGAAATTTCCACGATGGGTACCTCAAGGGCAAAACTCTTGCAATAGCCTGCCCCAAGCTCGATGCGAACAAGGAGGCCTACCATGACAAGCTGGTTAGCCTGATAAGGGATGCAAAAATCAACACCCTGACCGTGATTAAGATGGAGGTGCCCTGCTGCGGCGGTATAGAGCATATGGCGGTAGCAGCCGTTGAGGCGGCCGGCAGGAAAGTGCCGGTCAAATCAATTACGCTGAGCGTAAGGGGCGAGGTGATTGACGATGAATGGCTTTGAAATAACACGCCGCAGGGCGGCGAATAAATATATTGACACCGGGATCCGGACTTATTGAACTAAAGATTGCCTTATTTGTCTTAATTAATCAGACAATATTTCGTCTGTACGTAAGTCGATTTCTCATGCTCTAACCTGTTCGGGTTAGTAATATTGAACAGTTGAGAAATTCATGTATATTTGGATATTGCCAGGCTGAACATACAGCGGCAACGGAGCTGCACCGGGGAGGCGGGGTTGAGATCCAAAGCCGAAAATATTAACTGATTAACAGGCAAAAAAATGGAAATGTCGAAAACAGAGAGAATCTGGAACATGGTGTCAATGTTCGTGTTCGTTCTTTTACTTATTGCATTGGGATTCCTGCTGGAAGAAAGGGAAACGGGCATTGGCAGCGTAAGCATCTTCGATCTGCTGGTAATCAGCATCGCCACATACAGGATGACGAGGCTGATGGTATACGACCGGATCTTCAAGCTGGTACGAGACATTATCCGCTCTTTCAGCGGAACCGGAATTGGCGATTCACTCAAGGCGATTATAACCTGCCCCTGGTGTGCAGGGGTCTGGATATCGCTCTTTAACGTGGCAATATTCCTGCTTGTGCCTTTCGGCGACCTGTTCATTTATGTCATGGCTATAGCCGGTGTGGGTACCTTTCTGCAGATCGGTGTTAATATTCTCGCCATGATAGCAGACGGCAAACAGATCGAGCTGAAGCAAAAAAAGGATGAGACCGGCTTCGAAAAGCCCTGAGCAACCAGGCCCGGCTGAAACAAACAGCACGCAGACCGGCTTCGAAACACCCTGAGCAACCAGGCCCGGCTAAACCAAACAGCACGCAGACCGGCTTCGAAACACCCTGAGCAACCAGGCCCGGCTAAACCAAACAGCACGCAGACCGGCTTCGAAAAGCCCTGAGCAACCAGGCCCGGCTGAACCAAACAGCACGCAGACCGGCTTCGAAACACCCTGAGCGACACTGCCGGCTAACCCCGGCCTTAACCTCGCTGCTGATTGCCTTCTCCCCCAACGGGATCTCAAATTAAATAATCCACAAACAGTTTAAACTTAGTTTGCCCGGGATTTACTATTGATCCAGGGCAAATAATTTCATATTTTTATAAACAGGAATTTTAACACTTAAAAACCAGAATTAATTATGAGTATGTTTTGTTTTCAATGCCAGGAAGCAGCAAAAGGCACAGGCTGCACCATCAAGGGAGTATGCGGAAAGACCGGTGACGTAGCAGGACTCCAGGATGTTCTTATGTTTGTCCTCAAGGGCATTTCGGTTTATACAACTGCTGCACGCAAGGCGGGCATAGAAAAACCCGAAATGAACAAGTTCATTGTTGACTCGATGTTTGCTACCATCACAAATGCAAACTTCGACCGCGATGTTTTTGTAAAACTTATCCAGGAGGGCCTTGAAATGCGCAACAAGCTGCGCCTTGAACTCGAGAAAGAGGGGATATCCCCGGAAGGGCCGTTACATGAATCAGCAACATGGCAGGCTTTCACTCCCGATGAGTTTGAGCGCAAGGCACAGACAGCAGGTGTTCTGGCAACGGAAAATGAAGATGTCCGTTCGCTGCGCGAGCTTATTATCTACGGTGTGAAGGGTATGGCGGCATATACCGAGCACGCATGGAACCTCGACCACGAGGATCCTGAACTTTACATATTCATGCAGGAGGCGCTGGTTGCCACAACCCGCGACGACCTGACCGTTGACGAGCTGGTTGCGCTTGTGCTGGAAACGGGCAAGTACGGGGTGACGGCCATGGCTCTGCTTGACAAGGCAAATACCTCGGCATACGGCAACCCCGAAATAACAAACGTGAACATTGGCGCAGGCAACAACCCCGGCATACTGATAAGCGGGCATGACCTGAAGGATATGCAGGAGTTGCTCGAGCAGACCGAGGGCACTGGTGTTGATGTTTACACCCACAGTGAGATGCTCCCTGCCAACTATTACCCGGCTTTCAAGAAATACAAGCATTTCGTTGGCAACTACGGAAACTCCTGGTGGAAGCAGAAGGAGGAATTTGAGACCTTCAACGGCCCGATCCTCTTCACAACCAACTGCCTGGTACCCCCTTCATCAAAGGCAACGTACGGCGACAGGGTTTATACCACCGGGGCGGCAGGCTTCCCGGGTTTCAAACATATTGCCGGCCGTGAAAAAGGCGGAAAGAAGGATTTTGGCGAGATAATTGAACACGCCAAAAAATGCGGTGCACCGGTAGAGATTGAAAAGGGTGAGATAGTGGGAGGCTTTGCACATGCACAGGTTTTCGCACTGGCCGACAAGGTGGTAGATGCGGTGAAAAGCGGCGCTATCAGGAAATTCTTCGTGATGGCAGGTTGCGACGGGCGCATGAAGAACCGTGAATACTATACCGAATTTGCGGAAAAGCTTCCGAAAGATACGGTAATACTTACAGCCGGCTGTGCCAAGTACCGCTACAACAAGCTGCCACTGGGCGATATAGGAGGCATTCCCCGGGTGCTTGATGCGGGGCAGTGCAACGACTCCTACTCGCTGGCTGTTGTGGCGATGAAGCTCAAGGAGATATTTGAGCTGAACGACATAAATGAGCTGCCAATTGCATATAACATTGCATGGTACGAGCAGAAGGCGGTAATTGTACTGCTGGCGCTGCTTTACCTGGGAGTGAAGAATATTCACCTCGGCCCCACCCTGCCGGCATTCCTTTCGCCAAATGTGGCAAAGGTGCTGGTTGAGCAGTTCGGGATAGGCGGTATCACAACCCCCGACGAGGATATAAAAATGTTCCTCAACTAATACGAAGCGTTGTTCTCCGCCGGTATCGGTGGGGAACACCGGTTTTGGCCGGAAAGGCCGGGCTAAGCAAGACCATAACAAAACTAATTGCCATGAAAACCAGATCAATCATTACTGCGCTGCTGCTTCTCTTTGCTATCGGTAGCGGACTGAAGGGCCAGTTTTCCCTTTCGGGGGAATACAGGCCGCGAACTGAGTTCCGTCACGGTTTCCAGAGCCTGATGGGCCCCGATGATGATGCCGCGTTTTTCATATCGCAGCGCACCAGGCTGAACCTGGGTGCGACACGGGAAGATTACTCCTTCGGGTTCAGCCTCCAGGATGTAAGGGTGTGGGGCGAGGTACCCCAGCTCAACAGGAGCGATGCCCTATCATCGGTGCACGAGGCGTGGGGTGAGGTGAGGCTATCTGAAACCGTCAACCTGAAGGCGGGCAGGCAGGAGATCGTTTACGACAATGCCAGGATCTTCGGTAATGTGGACTGGGCACAGCAGGGCCGCAGCCATGACGCTGCCGTGCTGAAATGGCAGTCGTCGGCAAATACCCGGCTGCATGCCGGGTTTGCATTCAACCAGGACAGGGAGAGACGGACCGGCACTTTTTACCCGCTCACCAACTACAAGACATTCCAGTACCTCTGGCTCAACCGCAATGCAGAACCAGTTACATGGAGCCTGCTGATGCTCAATACAGGTTACCAGAATACTCCCGGCAATGTGGCATTTTCCCTCACAACCGGTGGCAGGTTTGTTTACAGTCCGGGTCCCGGCAGCCTTTCGGGCTCTGCCTATCTGCAAGCCGGCGACGATCCAACCGGCTTAGCCCTACTGGCCTGGTACCTGGCAATGGAATATGCACATCAGCTTAATGAAGAGATAACTTTGAGCGGAGGATTTGAAGTGCTGTCGGGTACCGACGAACCGGATATGGCCACCCGCACCAGGAACAATTCCTTCACCCCGCTTTTCGGGACCAATCATGCATTCAACGGCCACATGGACTACTTTTACGTGGGGAACCACCTGAATGATGTGGGACTGATAGATTTTTATGGTGGGATGAATTTCAGGCGTGAACGCTGGTCGGCCGGGTTCAGGCTGCATGCCTTCATTTCAGAAGGGGAGATCCTGATTGCAGGGGGTGGCGGGGAAGGCGAACGTCAATACCTGGGAACTGAAATTGACATTTTTGCCGGCTACGACCTGTTTGAACATGCGACTGTCAGGGCGGGGTATTCACAGATGTTCGCCACTGAAGCCATGGAGCGCCTCAAGGGCGGAAGCAGTGATGAGATCAACAACTTCGTGTGGCTTATGCTTGTTCTGAGGCCCTCGTTCCTGAATTAGTGCCTGAACCCGGCTGCAGTTAAACTGCCGGCATTAAAGGAATGGAACTGCAGGGATAAGCAGGAAGAATATGCTTTGAGAGCGGGAACAGGAACTGCAGGCAGAGCAGAATCTTAATATTTAAATAGAAAATCTAACAATGGAAAAGAAAGAATTTGAAAAAGACAGGATATTTCGTTTTGAAGATGAAGTTGAATATGCCGAAGGGGCTATAGTAAGCAAAAACGTCCTTAAACGCGATACGGGAAATATTTCCCTGTTTGCTTTTGACAAGGGAGAGGGGCTCAGCGAACATACCGCTCCTTTCGATGCACTGGTACAGGTTGTTGACGGTAAGGCGGAAATCGACATTGCAGGCAGGAAGCACCTGCTCGGCAAGGGAGAATCAATCATCATGCCGGCCAACATACCCCACGCGCTAAAGGCGGTGGAACGGTACAAGATGGTACTTACCATGATCAAGGAGCCAAAATAACCAGGGCATGGCATGGTTGATTCTTGTCAGACAACCTTAGACGTTGTATTTTACATGCTGGAAGGTTCGGCATATCTTTTACTCGGCAATGATGAGACCGAGATCAGGATAAATGTTCGAAACCCGATTTTGTATTTTTGGATTAATTTTAAATAAGCATCACCCCTGCCATAATTTCACATTTCCTGTTGATTTGGGCGATTATTTTTGATACATTTGGTTTTAAACAGCTATTCGGTACTGCTTGGCTAAAATAACAGCATAAACCGGCAGCAGCTATGATAAAACGGCTGATATTGTTCCTTGAGCCTCCTCCCGGATGGAAGCCCGCCGTGGTTATCCTTCTCGGGGTTTTTACCGGTATTGCCCTACTCGTCTTTCACGCTTCAGAGGCACAGTCATATATCTCCGACAAACCCGAAACATGCATCAACTGCCATGTTATGTACCCGCAGTATGCCTCGTGGGCCAAAAGCAGCCACCGCGAAACAGCCACTTGTGCGGAGTGCCATGTGCCGCAGGACAATGTCCTTAGCATGTACTATGTCAAGGCAACTGACGGACTGAGGCATGCATACGTGTTCACTGCAAGGGCAGAGCCCCAGACAATAGAGATAAAGCAGCGCGGCATAAACGTGGTGCAGGATAACTGCATCAGGTGTCACCAGGACCTGGTGGAGATGACAAGAATCGTTGAGGTTACCGGCAGTAACCATCTTGAAGGTGAGGGTCACAGGTGCTGGGACTGCCACAGGGATGTGCCTCACGGCACGGTACGAAGCCTTTCCTCTGCCCCATTTTCGCTGGTGCCCCGGCTGCCTTCAATCATGCCGCAGTGGCTCAGGGACTTTCTGGGTGGAGAGAGGGAGTGACCGGAGTTGTTCAGACAGATAAACAGTTACAGATATAAAACAGACAAAACAGAACCCTATGGCAACCATTAAAGAACTCTCCGAAAAGAAGCCCTGGCTAAACTGGGTCCTTTTCTTCGGTACAGTAGTGATAGTATTCCTTATCGGACTGTTTGCCGCCTCAATTGTAGAAAGACGAAGTGAGGCACAGCTTTACTTCCAGATGGTGAAACCGATACCGGACTGGGAGCCGAGACACGAGGTGTGGGGCCAGAATTTCCCGCGCCAGTACGAATCATACATGATGACGAGGGATACCACGTTCGAGAGCAGATATTACGGCTCGGTTATGATTGATTATCTTGAGAAGTACCCGGAGCTGGTGATCATGTGGGCGGGATATGCTTTTGCGCGGGATTACAACCAGGGGCGTGGCCACTATTACTCGGTTACCGATGTGCATAACACATTGCGGACCGTCCAGCCGCAACCCGCCACCTGCTGGACCTGCAAAAGCACGGATGTGCCAAGGGTCATGAACGAGATAGGGGTAAGGGAGTTCTACAGCCACTCCTGGGCCGAAATGGGCAGCGAGATTGTTAACTCGATAGGTTGTCAGGATTGCCATGACCCGCAGACGATGAACCTGAGGATAACCAGGCCTGCTCTTGCCGAGGCGTTCGAAAGGCAGGGAAGGAACATTGAAGATGCAACCCATCAGGAGATGCGGTCGCTGGTATGCGCCCAGTGCCACGTGGAGTATTATTTCAGGGGAGAGGACAACTATCTGACATTTCCGTGGGACAGGGGCTTCAGTGCCGACGATATGGAGGCCTACTTTGATTACCATGAATTCACTGACTGGGTGCACGGACTGAGCAGGGCGCCCATGCTGAAGGCTCAGCACCCTGACTACGAGCTGTATAAAACAGGTGTTCACGCCGAAAGGGGTGTTTCATGCGCTGACTGCCATATGCCCTACCAGAGGGACGGGGGACTGAAATTCACCAATCACCACCTGCAGAGCCCCCTTAACAATATTGCCGGGTCTTGCCAGGTATGCCACCGTGAAAGCGAAGAGACCCTCAGGCAGAATGTATATGACAGGCAGGCCCGGATCAGCGAGCTGAGGCGCATTACGGAAAAGAACCTGGCCAGGGTCCACCTTGAAGCAAAAGCAGCCTGGGATGCAGGGGCAACTGAAGATGAAATGCAGGAGGTACTCCAGCTCATAAGGCATGCACAGTGGAGATGGGACTGGGTTGCGGCAGCCAACAGCATGGGGTTCCATTCTCCAAATGAGGCCCTGAGGGTGCTTGGCACCTCCATCCAGAAGTCACAGGAGGCCAGGGTTCACCTGGCCAGGGTATTTAGCAGATATGACGTGCCCCAGCCTGTGCAACTGCCCGATTTCTCAACAAAAGAGAAGGCACAGGAGGTAGTGGGACTTGATATGGCAGAGATCAGGGCCCAAAAAGCTGATTTCAAACAAAACATTCTGCCTGGCTGGCTTGAGGAGGCCAGAAAGAGAGAAGCTGCCTACGACCAGCCTTAGTGCCCGGAACACTTTCGGGGACGCCTACTGCAACCGCCTTAATCGGCGAAAATTTTACGGGAACACCTCGGGCAACCGTCCTAATCGCGAACCTTTTACAGGAGCGCCTACTGCCATTGCCCATTAAACCATCCAGGTACCGCGGGTAGCACTATTTTTGCAGGCACAACTTTATCAACATAGCGGTAAATAATCCGGGGGTATCACTGTTGATAAGTTTCGGGCTGACATTGCCCCGATTCGCACTTAAATATTTCACAGAGTCGTTAAATTTGTTTTTCTTCATCCCTGATTGTTAAGGAACAACATAACAAATGGGGGTGATGCTGCAACGGATCAAAGCTAACTTGAAACCGGTACTGTCGCTTGCGGCTGCAATACTTGTAACTTCAGCCTTTACAGGGGCTGTTTACCTGCTCCTGAAGCCGCCGGCAAACATTATTTATGCAGCTGCGGCAGCATTATCTGCCGTTACTGTAGCGATAGCTGCTGCCTGCCTTTTCCTGAATAAAGGACCGGATTACCGCAAAGGTAGCGCGCCGGCGCAACCGGACAGTAAGTTTGCTGACTTTATGGATGACATGCCTCTTGGGGTGTTCATCAGGAACGGCGAAAGCAGGGTAATATACCTCAACAGGTATATGGACAGGGTGTTCGGTAAATCCAATTTCCTGGGGAAGACCCCTTACAATACCTACGACAGGGAGACGGCTGACAGGATGATGGAAGAGGACAGAAGGGTCCTGACCGGCGAGAGCGTGATGGTGGAGGAGGCGCTGACCGACAAGAACGGGAAAGAAAGGGTATATGCCACACATAAGTTCTGTCTTTATGACGAGAACGGCAACAGGCAGATAGGTGGAGTATCAATTGAAATAACGCGCCGGAGGGAGGCAGAGTACAGGCTGAGGATCCTGTCAAGGGCCATCAGAAACTCGCCAGTAACCGTTGTAATTACTGATCCTGAGGGGAATATCGAAGATGTAAATCCCGCGTTCGTCAGTTCTACAGGATACAGCTTTGCCGAGGTAATGGGCGAAAATATGAGCATCATTAATTCGGGCAAGCACGATTCGTCATTTTTCAAGGAATTGTGGACAAGGATCAGGAACGGGGGCGAGTGGCAGGGAGAGATCCTCAATAAAAAGAAGGACGGAACACTTTTCTGGGAGCTGGTCAGCATTTCGGCGGTAACGAACAGGGATGGAGAGATAACACATTTCGTGGCCATAAAGGATGACATAAGCAGGCGAAAACAGATGGAGGATGCACTCTTAAGGGCAAAGGAGAAAGCCGAGGAGAGCGACAAGCTGAAGTCAGCCTTCCTTGCTAACATGTCGCATGAGATCCGCACTCCTATGAATGCTATTGTGGGACTGTCGGGTTTGTTGGTAGACCCCGAAACAGCACTGGCCGACAGGGTTATGTTCTCAAAGCTTATAAGGGAAAATTCCAATGTCCTGCTGCAGCTTATTGACGATATTGTTGACATCTCAAAGATCGAGGCAGGGCAGATCAGCATGAGGCCGGAGGCCTGCAACCTGACCGCGCTTATGAATGAAATTTACGAATCATTCATGCCACAGGTAAGGGAGAGAAAGGACGAGATCGAGTTCGTGATTAAAACAGACAAAGAGCAACAGGAACTTTACACGGTAACCGACCAGCACCGGCTGAGGCAGATCATTACAAATCTGTTGAGCAATGCACTTAAGTTCACTGAAAAAGGGAGGGTCGAGTTTGGATGCAACCTGAGGGAGGGGGGCTCAGTACTGTTTTATGTCAAAGATACAGGTCCGGGAATACCGGCCGACAAGCTGAACATTATCTTCGACCGCTTCAGCCAGCTGGATACATCGACACAGAAACAACAAAGGGGAGCGGGACTGGGATTGTCGATATCCAAAAGCCTTGCCGAACTTCTTGGAGGATCGATATGGGCTGAGTCTGAGGAGGGCAAGGGTTCGTGCTTTTACCTGTCGGTTCCGTGGCATCCGGTCAATAAGGACCGGGCTGCAGATGAAGAAACCCCGGCAGGTTTTGTAAGTTATCCCCGCCTCGCAGGACATACTATACTTGTTGTGGAAGATCTGGAGGTAAACTACAAGCTGATAGAGGCCATGCTGAAAAGAACAGGGGCCGGAATTCTTTGGGGACAGACAGGGAAACAGGCACTGGAACTCTTTTCGGGCACCCCTGGATTGTCAATGGTGCTTCTCGACCTCAACATGCCCGACTTACCTGGTTATGATATCCTTGTGAAAATCAAGGAAGAGAGGCAGGATATGCCTGTCATAATACAGACTGCATATGCCATGAATGGCGAAAAGGAGCGATGCAGGGCGGCCGGATGCGACTATTACATAACAAAACCGATCCAGGCAGAACAATTACTGGCAGCAATACAGAATTGCATGCTTCAGGAAACATAATGGGCTGCTGCTCCGTATACGTATATTAGTTTTTTATATCTTTATCTCAATTATATAACTACAAAGAATAATTACGATGTCAAATTTCATGAGGAAATTCAAGTTCGGACTCAGGTCCAGGCTTGGCATGTTACCCGGAACATCCAGGATTGAAGCCCAGGACATGGCGCTGAAAAAAGAGTATGATGAATTTCTGAGTTATGAGCAGTCGAAAGAACCGCAAAGATTTACAGAGCTTGAGGAAACTGTGACTTCACAGGATTTCCGCGACAGAAAAAAGTTCATCAATAACCAGCGTTTCAAAGGTTCCGAGGCACATGAGAAATTCACTGAGTACAGTTCAATGAGGAATTCGCCTGAATTCAAGGGTTATTTCAGGTTTGTCAGCTCAAAATACTTCCCCGATTTCAAGAAATTTGACAATTCCCCTGAAATAAACAAGATTGAAGCGAACAGGGCAGAGGAGCAGGAGGAGATCGCAAATCTTAAAAAATCTCCGGGTATAAAGGCTTACTACAAGCTGGCAGGCTCCAAGGACCTGAAATATTTCAGAAAAATTGACGGGTCGCCGGAGCTTGAGAAATTCAAGGAACTTGAGGATTATGTGACTTCAGATGAGTTCAAAAAGACAAAGGAGTACCTTGAATCTAAAGACAAGTTCAAAAGCAGCCCCGAATACCAGCAGGAGCAGGAATACAGGGAGCTCAAAAAATCCAAGAAGCTCAAGTGGTATCTGAAAGCCAAAGATTCGGGCAAGTTTGATGAGATCAGAAAATGGAAACTTGAGTTTGAGGACGATTTTTCTGATAACAAAATAGACGGTAATAAATGGCTGACATCATTTTACTGGGGTAAAAAGCTGCTTAAAGAGAGTTATTCGATGGCTGCTGACCTTCATTATTATACTGAAGGCAGGAATATTGAAGTTGTGGGGAACATCCTGAAACTGCACACAAGGAAGGAAAATGTTACCGGCCAGGCATGGGACCCTTCACTGGGGTTCTTCCCGAAAGATTTTAAATTTACTTCGGGACTTATTAATACGGGAGAGAGCTTCAGGCAGAAGTACGGAGCCTTCGAGGCAAAGGTAAGGATGCACCGTGCACCGTCGGTTTACCATGCTTTCTGGATGCTATCCGAAAAGATGGTGCCTCATATTGATATTTTACGCTTTTCGGGAAAAAAGAAGAAACGGATAGAGTTTAACTACTACTGGAAAAAAAATGACAGTAGAGATGAAATTCAAAAGAAATCGGAAAATATTGGCGGTGTTGACTTCTCAAAGGGTTTTTTCATTTTCAGGCTTGAATGGTATCCGGATCTGCTGATCTGGAAAATTAACAACACAGTGGTTAATATTACCGAAGAGGGTGTGCCGCAGGAACCGATGTACATACTTTTCAGTTCAGGTGTGGAGGAGGATACGGGCAACGGTTTGCCGACATCAATGGATATTGACTGGGTAAGGTGCTACAGCCTGGTTGAAGGGTAGTACCTGTTTTTAAAGGTGAATTGTTTCGCCTACACCTATGGGCAGGTTCAGCCCATACCAGATGAAAAGCAACACCACCCACATCACAAAAAGGATCACCGCGTAGGGTACCAGCAGCGATACTATGGTTCCGATACCGATACGGTTGTTGTATTTGTGTATCCATCCAAGCAATAACGGGAAATAGACATAGAGTGGTGTTACGCAGTTTGTGATCGAATCGCCAACCCGGTACATGAGCTGCACGAAAGCGGGGCTGTAACCGAGCTGGGCCAGCATGGGAATGAATATCGGGGCAAAAATAGCCCATTTGGCCGATCCGCTGCCGAGGAAGATGTTAAGTATCGCTACCAGTATCATGAAAAGGGTGAACATCACCGGACCGGTAAGGCCGGTACTCTGCAGAAATTCGGCTCCCGTGATGGCAAGGATGGTGTCGAGGTTAGACCAGTTGAAAAGATTGATGAACTGCGCCACCACCAGCATAAGCACAATATATCCCGAAAGCTCCTTCATCCCGTGCTCCATCTGTTTGAGCACATCGTTCGGCTTTTTAATGGCGCCTGTCGCTTTGCCGTAAAAATAGCCGGGAATGGCAAAGAAGAAGAACAAAACCGGAATCAGTCCCCGCAAAAACGGCGACGGAACCAGTCCCCCGGTCACCTGGTTGCGCAGCGGTGCATTTTCGGGTACCACAAGAACAAGGATCAGTATAACGTAGAAAAGAAGAGATATGCCTGCATGCCTGAGGCCTTTTCGCTCCAGTGGAGTCAGGGTTGCCCTTTCGGTTGTTATTGTTGTATCGGCAGAATACTCGAAGCGGTTGCACGAGGGGATGGTATATCTTCTGGCTATGAAAGCGCCTCCCACACCCAGAAAGATCGTCGATACTATCATAAAGTACCAGTTTGCCGTGGCGCTTACCTCCTGTCCGCCTGGCATCTGTGAGGTTATTTCAGAGCTTATTCCTGCAAGCAGCACATCGGTCCCCGCAATAAAGAAATTGGCAGTAAAGCCCGCTGTAGCACCGGCATACCCCGCTATCAGTCCCGCGATCGGGCTCAGCCCCATCTGTGTAAAGATCAGCGCTGCAATAGGAGGCACAATGACAATGCCGGCATCGGAGCCGATGTTCCCGCATGCACCGATAATAAAAATAACCGGCAGAACTATCTGTTTGGGTACCGAGAAGGCAACCGTGCGCAGCGCCACCGCCAGCAATCCGCTCCTCTCAGCCACCGACACCCCCATCAGCATCACCAGAACCAGTCCGAATGGCGCAAAATGGGCAAAATTGGTTACCATCTCTTCGACAAATCTCCTGAGGCCTTCACCGGAAATAAGGTTTTGCGCCTCAACGGTTGCACCTGTTGCGGGGTCGATGGCGCTAACCCCAAGGAGTGAGGTGACGCCGCTCAGCACAACAATGAAAATACAGATCCACAGGAATATCCAGAAGGGGTGGGGCAGCTTGTTGCCCATCACCTCTATCCATCGGAGAACTCCTTTTGAGCCTGATTCTGCTACAGTATCGTTGCCGGAGTTGTTGGCGTTTGAGTTGTTGGCGTTTGAGTTGTTGGCTTTTGAGTTGCTGGCGTTTGTTTTGCCAGTGTTGGTGCCGCTTGTGTTGCCGGTGTTGCCGGGGGAGGAATCCTTCTCTGCCATATAAAAGTCAAATTAATGCTGTTATATTGATAATTCTGCAGCCTGCCTGCCAGGTCATATATGATTCAGCGACGGGATACTTATGGTAAATACAGTGCCAATATCCCTGTCTGATACAAAACTTACCTTGCCGCTAAGGTACCTCTCGGTAAGAAGCCTTATGCTGTAGGTACCCCACCCCCGGCCCGGGCCCTTGGTTGAGAAGGAGCGCTGGAAAAGCTGCAACTGTACCTCCCTGGGTATCAGGGGTACACTCCTTACACTAATATCAACGTCACCTGGC
Source organism: Bacteroidales bacterium (assembly GCA_007133565.1). Classification (GTDB taxonomy): domain Bacteria; phylum Bacteroidota; class Bacteroidia; order Bacteroidales; family PUMT01; genus PXAP01. Next base: position 3,427 of record SLMM01000187.1, on the reverse strand, counting down.
ATGCTACCTTCACCAGCCGTGATCGTTACCTCCTGATCATCGTCGCTGGCCTCAAGAGCATTTTTCAACGCGTTGATAAGCACTCTCCTCAGCAGTGTTTCATCGGTATATGTTACCAGCCTTGTCTTTTCATAACTGACTTTCCTGTTACGGAAAAACCTGGTCTTTAGAAGGGAGCCGGCAACACTGTCAATCAGGGCGTCTATGCTGACTTCAGAAACAGTGACAGAAAGCTGGTGACTCTCCGCTTCGGTAATAAGCCTGTATGACTGAATTTCATCGGTAAGGCGTGTGGACAGCTCATTTACAACCGCCTTTACCTCCTTGTCCGGTAACTCGTCCATCAGCTCACTGAGTCCGTTAAGCGATGTTATTGAGTTATTGATGTCATGCAGAAAGATGTTCTCCAGCATCTGCCTTGTCTTGTAATCGCTTATATCCTGCATATAAGCAAAAACGTAATTTTTCCCTTTGTGGATGAACGGCCTGGTATGCACCCTGAAGGTCATAGTTTCGCCTGCTTCGAGCGTGATGTTGCACTCGCCGGTTGCACTTTTCCCCTGTTCACTTTTTCCGATGGCATTGGCAAACCCGCATACCTTGCAAAAGTCCGTGCTGCCACAGCCATATTCCGAATTAATGGCGTGGACGCACAACAGGCATTCACCCGGCCTCTTTTCGCTGGAGACAGCTTTACCGCTTTTGCCGACATTCATTGAGAACTTCCTGTTCATATATACTATCTGCCTGTTGTGGTTCAGTATAATGATCATATTGGGAATATCGGCCAGAAGGGTGCTGAAGTTGAAGTCAGCCAGAATATCCCTTGCCTGCTCTCCGATCTCATCGGCCGAGCTGCGTAACCTGTAATCAAACATCGGCTTTTCTTGAACTGTTCGATCGCTAAAGTAAAAAAAAAATAGTAATTGATCAGTTGTTGGCCAATTATCAGGAAAGATTTCCGTAACGGTCAATGTAGCTGCTGAAAAAACGGTTAATACGGGCTATAAGCCCGTTTTTATCAGGCACATCCTCTTCCTCCTCCTTTGTCCTGAACACCCTGAAACCCCGTGCCAGGTAGTTGCCCAGCGCTGCATCAGCATCTTTGGTGCAGGTGTGCAGCCATATTCTTGTTGCACCCTTATCAAAAGCACTCCTGATGGCATGTGAAAGGATCATGCCCCCGAGTGACCTGCCCATATACTGCGGAAAAAGTCCGAGATACCTTATCTCTGCCGATGAGGAGTCATCAAATTCAAGCTGGTAATAACCCACCAGTTCATTTTCGCTGAAACAGAGGTATGTTGAAATATTGTGATCTGAAAGATAATCATCCCACTCTTCCATGGTCCATCCCAGCCTGCTGTACCAGCTCCATGGCAGTCCGACCCCGGCAAAAAGCACCGCACTGAGATACGGTTCAGTTCTGACTTCACGCACCTCCATCTTCTCAAGATATCCCTCTTTGGGCCGGAACTGATCTTTTTCAGTTATCTCAAGGTATGTAGTGATTACCTTTTCGGGCATGTCAGTAAGTTTTCAGTTTTGCACTATCCGGCTCCTGGTGTTGTAGGTTACTTCGATGTCGCCCACCTTTTCGATGTGGCCTATAACCACTTCGGCCGTGATCACACCCATTCCCGTACCCTGGTCTTCCCTCTCAAAATCGAAGGCGCTGGCCATATATGATGGCATAGCCACACTATATTTCCGGTCATTTGAAAGTTCCCGGCTGGCGAGATCGAAGATCTTCACATCATTAACGCTGCTGTCTTCATTCAGATGCACTTCGATGGTGCCTCCGGATATCTGGACCGAAGGCGTGTTACGGGATGAAAGGCTGTTGCCTATGAGCCTCTTCAACTCCCCGTAGCTCAGGTTCATGCTGACCAGCTCATTCCCGAAAGGATCCATCCGGAAGATGTCATTCACCCTAATATCCCCTTCCATGCTGTTCACCCTTATGCCTCCGTAATTGTGGAAGGCGAAGTCAAAACCGCCGTATTCCCGGTATGTATCAGTTACAAAAATGCCTATTTCATCCTTGTTGCGGAGTGGCCTTACCAGACGGCCGATAACCCTGTTCAATACTGGATTATCATTGTAATATTCAACCAGGGCAGCAATATCATTATCAGAACCCTGAATATCAGATGTCCGTATCATCTCTGCACTCTTCTCCACAAGCCTCCTTCCCCTGAATACAAGCGTCACCTTCCCGATATGGCGCATATTTGACCCCGCCTGGGTGACAAGCACCCCGTTATGCTCTTCGGGTTCGAGTGTAAGGGTGTGGCTGTGGCCGCCGATTATCACATCAAACCAGGGGTACCGGGCAGCCATGATGGTATCTGACACGAAACCGTGATGCGTAAGCCCGATAACCACATCTGCCCGGGCAGTCAGAAACTCATACTCACCCGCTGTCTCAACAGGGGGGTAGAACTCTATGCCGGTCAAATTGTCGGGGTGAGCAGAGGGGATACCCTGGTCATTCAGCTGAACGAGGCCAAGGAATGCGATCCTGTGCCTGCCGGCCCTCAATATGGCATATTCATCGGGCTGCGCGAGAACTGATCCGGCTGTGTTGAGGTTTGCCAGGATAAAAGGAAAGTCAGCCTGCTGCATCCTGTCGGCCAGCACCTCTAGTCCGTAATCAAACTCGTGGTTACCTATGGTATTAACGTCGTAACCCACCCGGTTCATCAGGTCTATCTTTGGATATCCCCTTGGCTCATAAAAATCCACCACCGGGTTGCCGGAAAATATGTCGCCTGCACTTACAAGAAATACATGCTCTTCCATCTCCCTTTCATTGTTCACCAGCCAGGCCAGGGCCGGGAAATGGTCAAGCTGCGAATGGCTGTCATTTGTATGGAAAATAACTACCCTGGTCTCCTGCTCTTCGCAGCCGGAAAAAATAAAGATTCCTGCAATGAGCAGCAGGATGATCTTCCTGTATATATTCACATTCATATGCCTGTATCCACGTAGATATGGTCATCCGCCGAAAGGCTGCCATCAGTCATCACCCTGTTGCCATGGTTGTCGCTTACAATCAGATCGGCAATCCGGCCGGATGTTTTTATTTCTTTTTTTAACACCGCAGTGAAATATTTGTTCAGGGCATCCTTTACAGTTGCCCCTTCGAAAAGGTCGAGGCAGGTATCGTTGACAAACACCTTCATTGCTCTGCTTTCACCTTTAAATTTAACGCCGTACGTATTTCTCAAAATTATAATTGTCGGGAAGCACCCAGTTTTCATCAACCGGCCATTTCTGTACCAGAGTATCGTTCCGGATCTGTAATATCATCCTTACCGATTCGCCCTGATAAACTTCATCGTAATGGAATGTAACATGCTCCACGTAGCGGTTACCATTCAGCTCATAGGTTCCCCATCCATACCTGTCTTCAATGTCAGAT
>SLMM01000126.1 GCA_007133565.1 Bacteroidales bacterium | reverse complement strand
GCACCGACACATTTTTTATCCCTCCAAAATTGTCATTTGCCAGTGCAGTCGACACCCTGACCGGATGTTTACGGGGCATCATCTCCTCGGTGTTGATGCTCACCTTCAGCCTGAGTATACCTGCCCCTGCAATGACCAGGAAAAGAAGAAAAACCGCGATGACCTGCCACGTACTGCGTGTTGTAATCCTGCCCGACCATGCCAGCAACCGGTCCACCACCGATTTGCGTTCCCCCCTGAAGCTCCTGTGCACCCTCCCCTTTTCAAGCATGCTCATCACGGCGGGTATGTAAAGAAGGCTCAGCAGAAGCGCAAAAGCAATCCCTGCAGCACTTGCAATCCCAATCTGTCCGGCAGGCAGCATGATATGTACCGCCAGTCCGAGTATCCCGAAAATAGTGGTAAGGGCGGTAAGTACTATCGGCTTTGTGAGCGCCGACATCACCCGGTCAACAATCTCCTTCATGCTGAGGTCTGGTTCAAGGGCATTGATCTCCTGGTACCTTGCAACTATATGCACACCGTAGTTGTTGGCAACGGCAATCATCATAATTGGCACCAGCACCGCTATCATGCTGAACTCCCATCCCATAAGCGGCATCAGCCCCATCGCGAATATGGTCGAAAGACAGACTACCGAAAATGGCAGCAGCACGCTTCTGGCCTCCCTGAAGGAGAGATAGAGGAACAGGAGCATTATCAGGAGTCCGGCCGGGAAAAGAAAGGCCAGATCACGCAGCGCCAGTTTCTGGATCTCGAAACGCAGATAGGGCATCCCCCCCAGCCAAACCTCTTCGCTTCCCGGCACCCTCTCCAGTATATCAGTAACCAGTCCCACCAGCTCGTCATCAGGTACACCCTCGGCAGGGTTTACCAGCATCAGGGTATAGGTGAAGTCCTCGCTGACAAGGAGCTTCCATGCAAATGGATTGTCAATTATCTCACTGCGGAGCGCCTCTTTCTGCCCTTCCGACGAAGGGATCCTCCTCACCACCGGATCGACCAGCATGGCACCATGTTCTCCCCTGATATATTTCGATTCAAAAACTGATATGATATCATCAACCTGGCTGTACCTCCATAATGAATCATTTATGCTTCTGAGGCGAAGAAGGGTTTCACCATCCAGTACATCAGGAGCCCCGAATATAATCATCAGTGGGTCATAATGGCCGAACACCGCCTCCAGGCTGTCGAGGTTGACCTTTGACTCTATGTCTTCAGGCAGGTATTCCATCAGGTCAGGGTTTATTCTTGCCTGCCTCAGCGGCAGAAGCATGGCAAGGACCAGAACAACTGATGCAGCAATTATTGTTCTCCTGTATCTGGCAAAAAAGTGTTTTTCTGTCATTATTAAGTTCTTTCCTTTTATCCGGATAAAATGCAGGCAAATAATCAGCCTTCAGCATAACACCGTCAGGCAATCATCAGAACGACATCCTGATACCGGCAAAAAAGCCTCCCATTACCTTACCCGCCATATCATAAATTGATCCATCCGGCCCTTTCATAATCTGTGCACCGGCAGAGATCAGCATTCCGTCGCGGGCACTCCATTTAAGTTCTGGCCTGACCAGATATTCCTCCGATGTGATATTATAGTATGCAGAAACCTCAGCTCTTACCTCTTCATATAAAAAGGACCTGGAAAGGGCGAGGAACACCGCATGGTTAAATTCTTCCTGCTGCAGGAAGATACGGCGGTTATACAATTCTGATTCGTAAATGACCGACTGTGATGCCCATCTCAACAGGTCAGCCGGATCCTGCATATCGGGCGGAGCGGGAGGATCAATGGGAGTATAATCGGAAATATGCTTGCCGATATACTGGAAAACAGCATTTACTCCGCCAATGCTTCGTTCAGCCGCAGCTACAAGATAAAGCTCCGGATTTGGAATATATATATTTTCAGAATAACCTGAAGTAATGTTGTAGGCTGCTTCAAGTCTTAATATCATCGGCCCGGCCAGAAGCGACATATCAAAACCGGGAGTGTGTTTCCTGAAGAAATCAGGTCTGTAAACTATCTCTGGTTCAGGAAGAAAAGCGTAGCTATCAATATCAAAACCATAAAATGGGTCGTATCCGCTGAAATATGAGAATGAGAAACCCACCGAGGGCAGCTCCGTGGTCATACGCAGGGCAACTGATCCGTTGCGGAAGGTTCTCCCGGGAAGAAGCGCCCCGGTAAATGATACACTTTCATCCATCTCAAAGAGATCGTACCTGTATACCGAAGGCTTGTAAAAAGGTATTGCAACAACCTCCAGTTCTGTATGGGTCGCAGGCCTCAGCCTGGCACGGAGCATGAAATTGCCCTCAAGCTGGTCGTCAGGATCGGTGCTGAGGAGGAAATAGTTGCGGGGACTGATATTATCGACGGGATTGAAGCCGTCGGTACGTCCCCAGGTTACAATCTGGTTACCCAGGAATATGTCAGCCCGGTCCCACCTTATGCCGGCGTATGCTTCACGTACCTGCACCCTGGTTTCGCGGTGGTTGAAATAGAGGCCCTCGGCAAACCTGATGTCGGATGATAAAAACACCCTGTTCCCGGATATTCTGCCCTGCATGGCAAATTCGCCGAAAAGAGAGGCATAATCATAGGTGTCGCCCCCGAACCATGCTGATGCCCTTGAATAACCGCCCAATGTGAAAATCCCGTTATGAGCGGCAACAGTATCATTGCTTTCCAAAGCCTCCTCGAAAATACCCTGGGCAGTGCCACACAGAAGTGCCCCCTGCATTAAGCATGCGGATAAAAGAAATATTCGTTTCATCTGGTTTTATTTATCAAGCTGCTGAAGGTTATCCCTGAAAAGGGAAAAACGCTGCAGGAACAGACCAATATTACTCAATTCCTGCTCAAAAACGGTTCTTGTTTTAAAATGCGAACCGGCAGTACTTGTACAACATTTAAAATCTGAACCCGGGATCTTGCTGCAGGATGGATGATGCCGGACGGCGGCGGCAGGGTTAATTGCCTGATTTTGTTTTATACTGCATAGGGGTTTGCCCGGTGATTTTCTTGAATACGGTGAAGAAGGTCGACTTGCTGCTGAACCCGCATTCAAATCCGATTGATTCAATAGAGTAGATATCGCCTTTTTCCAAAAGTTGTTTCTTGACCTCCCCGATCCTGTACTCATTGACAAAACTGAAAAAATTCTTGCCGATCTCGGTGTTCAGCACCTCAGTAATATGATGTTTTGGAATATTCAAATGCCGGGATATCATATTCATGTTAAGTCCGGGATTAAGATACGGCTTCTCAAGTTCAAAGTAGGTTACCAGATCTGAGCTGATCTGTTTCCGCTTTTTGGCTGAAAGCGGATATCTGCTGTAGGGACCGGGCGGATCGGTCTTGCTGTTTTTCACCGGATAGATGGAAGTCTGCCACAACCCGTAAAAACCCAGGATGTAGACCATGGCAAGCATCGTGGAGTAGCTGTAGACATGCATCACCGGCGACGGCGATCCGGTAAGGACATTGAGTGCACCGATAACAATCGCGGCAACGCAGTAGAGGTTGTAAAAAACAACTACAAAAAGCAGCCAGCCCACCTTTTCACTGCTCTCAATGGTTGAAAACTCATGCTCCAGTCCCCGCCGGTGCCTCACGACAAGCATCACACTGCGACTGTTGTAAATTATCCATGACAATACCGATGTGACCGAAAAAAGTATCCTGAACCAGAAGCTTTCATCCTGTTCAAAATAGCCTTCAAGCTCATAGGGCTCCCGGAGCAGATAGGCAATCAGCTTAACAGATATATAGGGAAGAAGATGCAGGAGCTGTACCGGGCGAAGCCGGAAATCTTCAATTGTAAGCGACCTGACATAGAGGTAGCAGGCAGGATTAAACAGCAGAAATGAGCTTGAGAGGATAGGTTTGCCAAAAATCCTGTAATCCGCAGCATGCAAAAGAAATTCGATGGCAAGCAGTGACAGCCATGCAGCAAGAATTCTGTCAGAATCACTTCTCTCTTTCTTGGCCAGTACCAGAATAGCCGCAAACATGCCCTGAGAAAACCCTACCCAGGAAATTGTTTCCATCATGGCTCCAAAGATGACAGAACAGTGCCGAAAATCTCCAGGTCACTCTCAGCATACAATACAAATCTTATCCTTTCTACATGCTGAAGGTCCGGTACAACTTCAAATATAGTGGTAACAGCAACTTCAGCCGCCTCCTTGAGCGGATAGCCGAACGCTCCTGCTGAAATAGCGGGAAAGGCAATTGATGAGATACGGTTCTCCTCGGCCAGTCTCAGGGCATTTTTATAACAGTCCGCGAGTAACCTCGCTTCAGGCCTGTCCCTTCCGTAAACTGGCCCCAGGCAATGAATGACAAAGTCATTAGGAAGGTTATGAGCCCCTGTTATAACTGCTTCCCCTGGCCTTATAGGAGCAAGGGGCATGCATTCCTCTTCCAGTCCGGGTCCGGCCGCCCGATGAATCGCTCCCGCTACACCACCTCCAATACGTAACTGTGCATTTGCAGCATTAACAACAGCCTCTATATCAGGCTGCGATGCAATATCGCCCCTTACAAGCGTGATGGTGACACCAGATACTGTTTTTTCCATAACATTACCCTTTTAACCAGATAGACTTTAATATACTAATGGTTTATGGTATATTTACCATAATGAAACAAAGATATCCTATCCGTCATAATTAAACAATAAATCAATATTATTATGAAGGCACTTGTACTTGAGGACTACATGAAACTGACCTACAAGGATGTACCCGACCCGGTACCTGAGTCCGACGAGGTGCTGGTTGAGATCAGGGCAACAGGGATATGCGGAAGCGATGTCCATGGTATGGATGGCAGTACAGGACGGAGAATACCCCCGGTCATTATGGGGCATGAAGCCAGCGGTATAATAAGGGATGCAGGAAGCAGGGTGAAGGGATGGAAAGCTGGTGACAGGGTTACATTCGACTCGACCATCTATGATCTGGGGGACTGGTACACGCGAAGGGGCGCCTATAACCTGAGCGACGGAAGAAAAGTGCTGGGAGTGTCGGCCAAAGAGTTCAAACGTGACGGAACATACGCTGAATTTGTTGCAATACCGCAACACATTCTTTACAGAATACCTGAAAATGTAAGCTTTACAAGGGCAGCGATGGTTGAACCGGCTGCAGTGGCGCTTCACGCCGTCAACCTTACTCCGGTCACTGTCAATGACACTGCCGTTGTGGTAGGCGCAGGGATGATAGGCCTGTTCATAGTGCAGATGCTGAGGCTTGCCGGCTGCACTGAAATTGCCGCCGTTGATATTGACAGTGAAAGGCTGTCACTTGCTGAAAAACTGGGAGCTACACTCATAATGAACCCCGAAAAGGACAATATAGCCGCAGAAGTGAAAAGCATATCAGGAGGACGGGGAGCAGATATAGCATTTGAGGCAGTAGGTATTAACTCCAGCATTAATACCGCCATCAGTTCACTAAGGAAAGGTGGCACTCTGGCAATACTTGGCAATCTCTCCCCGGCTGTTGAAATACCTCTGCAGACTATTGTTACCGGTCAGCTCCGGCTTCAGGGCTCATGCGCGATAAACGGGGAATACGGACCTGTACTGGATCTGCTTGAAAAGGACCTGCTGAATACCGATGTGATGCTCAGCGCCGAAGTGCCGTTGTCGGAGGGAGGGGACTGGTTCAGGAGGCTTTACGACAGGGAAAAGGGGCTTAACAAGGTGATCCTTATCCCCTGACCGGGCATATCGCTTGTGATGGAGGCAGGAGCCGGATAATCTTAATCATTAAATTATTATATCATGGAACAAAAGCTTAGGACTGGAATAACGGGTTGCGGAAAAGTAGCCCATCTTCATGCAAGAGCCCTTGTTAATGCACGCAATTCAGATTTCCGTGCCGTTTGCAGCCGGTCGGCCGGCAAGGGCAGGGAATTTGCCTCGGGCTATGGTGTTTCCTCATACACTGATGTAGAAGAGATGGTTGAAAAAGAGAAGCTTGATGTTGTTGTGGTCTGTACCCCTCACCCCGCTCACCGTGAGCCGGTCATCAATGCTTTGATGGCAGGAGCCCATGCTATGGTCGAAAAACCGCTGGCATCTGATCTTGAAGATTGCGACGCTATGATAGCCGCAGCCGAAAAAACCGGCAGGCAGCTGGGAGTGATCAGCCAGAGAAGGTTTTACTCCCCAAGCCTGCGAATGCACCGGGCAATACAGGATGGACTTATCGGCCGGCCGGTGCTGGGAACAATCATTATGCTCGGATGGAGGGACAAAGAGTATTATGAAAGTGACCCGTGGCGGGGCTCCTGGGAACATGAGGGCGGAGGCGTGCTGGTAAACCAATCCCCCCACCAGCTTGACCTGCTGCAGTGGTTCATGGGATCAGGCATCCGGGAGCTTTACGGTTTCCGGGATAATTACAACCACCCCTATATTGAGGTTGAGGATACGGCTGTAGCCATACTGAGGTTTGAGAACGGGGCAATTGGCAACATAGTAGTCAGCAATTCCCAAAAACCGGGTATTTACGGGAAAGTACATATCCACGGATCAAACGGCGCCTCGGTAGGAGTGCAGACAGACGGGGGTGCAATGTTTATAGCAGGCCGCTCCGGAATTGCCGAACCTCCTGTAAATGATTTGTGGACAATTCCCGGGGAAGAAAAGATGCTGGAGCAATGGATTAAAGAGGATACTGATACCTTTAACTCCGTTGATGCCACGGAGTACTACATAAGGCTTCAGCATGAAGATTTTATCGATTCGGTAATCAGTGGGAATACTCCGCTTGTTACTGGCAGGGAGGGCAGGAAAACAGTGGAGATATTCACTGCGATATACAGGTCTCAAAGAGACAACGCCCCCGTGAAATGGCCGTTATATCCGGAAAATGAGCGCAACGACATGGACGGCAGGATTCCTCTCTCCGGGTAGGTCCTGGTTGCCGGGCGACAACCGGAGCAGTAATGTGCCTTACTTGCAAACCGTCACGCCCTGCTGAACTGATTTCTGACAAACGGTCACCGGACCGGGGCGGCAGGTGTCAAATTGCCATAATGGAATCTGCAAAACAGATACTTTCAGGAGATGGTACAGAATTTGGCCTGTTATCCCCTTAAACATAAAACACCAGATAATATGAATAATTCTGATAAAAGCCAGCTTGTACTGGTCTCTGATATATACCCTGATAATATCTTTGTCCTGCCTCTTGAGAACAGGCCTGTTTTTCCGGGCCTTACCATTCCCATTTCCTTTTCGGGGAAGAAAATGACAGAACTGGTCGAGTATTCGCTCGAACACAATAACAAGTTCGTGGGCGTCTCCTATATCAGGGAAGCCAATGATGAAGATATCCTGGACTCTGATCTTTACAATACCGGCACACTGCTGAAGGTCCAGAGAGTGATGAATAAAACGGATGATGGCATCCAGTTTCTGGCCCAGGCTGTGACCCGCTTTCACAAAATAAAGACCATTAAGCGCCCGGACATGGATATGTGGCAGGTAAGGTATGAATATGAGGATAAAGAATCTCCTCCGGGTGAACTTAAAGCATATACCCTGGCAGTAATTAACTCGGTCAAGGAGCTTATTAAACTGAACCCCATGTTCCACGAGCAGATCAGGCTCGCGCTTTCCCAGGTTGGGATGGAGAAACCGGGACTGCTGATGGACCTTGTGGCATCGTTCCTGACGGCCGACAGCGACAAGCTCCAGGAAATACTTGAGGCAACCGACCTGTTCGAGCGTAGTGAAAAACTTATGATACTGCTCAAGGAGGAGATAGAACTTAACAAGATACAGCAGGATATCCAGAAACAGATCGAAGAAAAAGTCTCAAAGCACCAGCGCGAGTTTTTTCTCAGGGAGCAGCTCAAGGTTATTAAACAAGAGCTGGGGCTGGAAAAAGATGACAAATCGACCGAAATAGAGGGATTTGAAAAAAAAATCAGACAGCTTAAGCTTACACCCGAAGCAAAAAAGGTGGTGGATGAAGAGCTGGAAAAGATGAAGTCGCTTGAAAGCGGCTCAGCCGAATTCCAGGTCACCAGGTCCTACCTTACCTGGCTTACCGATCTGCCATGGGGTATTCATTCCGAAGAGAATTACGATCTTGTCAAAGCTGAAAAAATACTCGATGAGCAGCATTACGGACTTAACGATGTAAAACAGCGGATCCTTGAATTTATCAGCACTATTGTCAAAAGAGGGAAGGTCTCAGGTAGCATCATATGCCTGGTAGGCCCTCCCGGCACCGGTAAAACCTCAATTGGCAAGTCGATTGCCGATTCACTCGGAAGAAAATTTTACAGGTTTTCACTGGGAGGCATGCGCGATGAAGCAGAAATAAAAGGGCACCGCCGCACATATATCGGCGCTATGCCGGGGAAGTTCATCCAGAGCCTGAAACGTACACAGGTTTCTAATCCGGTGATAATGCTCGATGAAATTGACAAAATAGGCGCCAGTTTTCAGGGGGACCCTGCAGCCGCACTTCTTGAAGTGCTGGACCCCGAACAGAACAGCGAGTTCCTTGATCATTACCTTGATGTAAGATTTGATCTTTCCAACATACTATTTGTCACCACCGCCAACCAGCTTGACACAATACCAAGGCCCCTGCTTGACAGGATGGAAGTGATAAAGCTTTCGGGTTACATACTGGAAGAGAAGGTTGAAATAGCCAAAAGGTACCTCATACCCAAACAGCGAACTGAGCACGGTCTTAAGTCATCCGAAGTTAATATAACCGACAGGGCCCTTGCAAGGATAGCCGACGGTTATGCCAGGGAGGCAGGAGTAAGGAACATGGAAAACCAGATCAAAAAGATCATGCGCAAGTCAACTCTCATGCAGGCTCAGAAAGGTATGAAAAAGATCAGGGTGAGCGGCAGGAACCTGATCGACTTTCTTGGCCAGCCGGTTTTTACGGCTGAGGAGATTTACAAGAAAGCTATTCCCGGTGTGACTCTGGGACTTGCATGGACGGCAATGGGAGGTGCCACCCTCTATATCGAGGCATCAGCCGTAAAAAGCAAATCCACGGGTATCAAACAAACCGGACAGCTGGGCAAGGTAATGCAGGAGTCGGTCGACATAGCATACTCATACATCCGCTCACTCGGCAACAAAAACAGGGCAATAAACGATCTCTTCAATTCAAGATTCATCCATCTTCATGTCCCTGCCGGCGCCACACCCAAGGACGGGCCCTCTGCAGGAATAACCATGGCCCTGGCGCTTTACTCGCTGGCAATCAATAAGGGTGTAAGAAACGGTATCGGCATGACGGGAGAGCTGACGCTTACAGGGAGGGTCCTGCCCATAGGGGGTGTAAGGGAGAAAACCATTGCTGCCAGAAGAGTTAAGGTTTTTGAACTTATCTTCCCTTCCGAAAACAAAAAAGACTTTGACGAACTCCCTGAATATCTCAAAGATGGGATAACCCCCTATTTTGTAAACAACTTTGATGATGTGCTGAAAATTGCCTACAAG
>SLMM01000122.1 GCA_007133565.1 Bacteroidales bacterium | reverse complement strand
TAAAACATCGCCATTCAGTGAACTGGGAGGGGTTTTCATGGTTAAGGGCGACACTCTGCTGTCGGTCAACAAACTCTATGGACTGCAGGCCACATCAGTCAACAGGGTTATTTATGATCCGTCCGACAAGGCTTTGATCATTGCCGACGGCAATCTTGGATTGTTTGTTTTATACCCCCGCGTCATTGAGAACGGATCAGCAGGCCTCCCACCCCCTGATAATCTAAACATTAAGTCTTTTGCAACAACAGATGACGGCACTTTCTGGATTCTTGATGAAAATGATCTATGGTACAGGAAGCCCGGTGGTAATTTCAGAAGATTCGACAAAACTGCCCTTACACGGGTGTACCTTGAATTCCTCGAAAAGGAATTCGCTGTTAAATATTCATACATGCTTGATCCTGAAGGATCGTATGAAAAATATTCAAAACTCCAGGCATCAGGGGAATACTCCTACAAAAACCCATACAGTACTATAATTAATAATGAACAGGTCATTTATCCCGACCATGTGCTTTACCAGCCCCGTTATTATTCTGATCTAATTAATACAGGATATGAACCTTTCAAAGGCCTTTATCCTGGAGAGGAAAACTCACTCTGGATAATGAGTAATGCAGGCTATTTCAGACTTGACGCAAAAGGAAACGTTGACTATTACAATAATTATTATTCTGGTGAGAGAGGTTTCATACCCCTGCAAAATAATACCATTATATCACACGCTTCCAATAACATGTTAATACACCGGATTGACAGTCTGCCGGGCGTAACTCATTTTATTACAGATTTTCAGCAACCTGCATTGAGAAATATCATGCAGGTACCCGGGGGTCTTATTGTGGGTTGTCGCAACAAGGGATTGATATTGATCCATAGAAGAGAAATAATCTACCCCGGAGACAAAAACAGTGAATTGCTCTCATCAGTCATAGCAATGTCATCAGATAGCAGGGGAAATATCCTTATGGGCAGCAGCACTGGCAGGATTCAGGTTGTAAGGATAAACGGACAAAATGTCGGGATAATCCATACCATTGAACCTGAAGGCAAAATTGTCGGAAATCTTATAAACTGGATCGAAGCAGACAAACACGGGTTTATCTGGGTGGGGACAAATATGGGCATTAACCGTATCAGGCCTGAAATAATAAACGGGCAGGATACTGTTGCGGCAACTTTCTTTGGAAGGGAATACGGATATGATGAACTGGCAGTCAGTGCATCTCATATATGTATAAACGGAGATATCTGGATCGGGGGCAGGAGTCATCTGGCAAGGATAGATGTTGACATGGCAAAGGAGCTGAAACCTGAGCCCAGGAAAGTAATTATAGAGAGGATCGATCTTGACCACAGGGTAACGGACTGGCAAAGTATTGCGGTAACAGACCACTGGACAAATGTTCCGTTCAGCGGCCTGCGCTTAAATTACGGCCAGAACAACCTCAGTTTCTATTTCGGAACAACCAATATCGTCAACACGGGCAATACTCTTTACCGGTACCGGGTCATGGGATTGAATAACCAATGGTCTTTATTGGACGATACAAGGCAGGTAATCTACCCAAACCTGCCGCCCGGCAGATATGTACTTGAAGTGGAGGCACAATTGGCCTGGGACATTCAAACCAGGGGGCTGTCAAGGTTTGAGTTCAGGATAATGCCACCGTGGTGGCAGACCTGGTGGTTCTACACATCGCTTGGAATTCTGGTTATATTGCTTTTCTGGATAATCCTCTTATTGAGGGTCAGGTTTATAAAAAAGCTCGCAACCAGGAAACTTAAACAGGAGCGGGAAATATCAGAGCTTCGTATAAGAGCCCTGCAGGCCCAGATGAACCCCCATTTTACCTTTAATGCCATCAATTCGATACAATACTACATACTGAACAAGGATAAAAATTCTGCATTCCAATTTATAAGCTACTTCTCAAAACTTATACGCCAAACTCTCGAATTCGCATCCAGAAATTCCGTAAGCATCAAGGAAGAGATCTCATTTATTGAAAACTATCTCAAGCTGGAACAGATGCGGTTTGAAAATAAATTTGAATATAAAATAGATGTTGATCCCTCGTTTGACAATCACCGGCAACAAATCCCGCCAATGCTGTTGCAGCCCTTTGTTGAAAATGCTATATTGCACGGAGTAATGCACAAGGATGTACCGGGCATGATAAAAATTCGATTTAAACTATCAAATGAAAATTCAATCCATTGCATTGTCGAGGATAACGGGGTTGGCCGGAAGAGATCTGCTGAGATCAACCAGGGGAGGCACAAGAGCCACAGAAGTATCGGGCTTGACATTACCAGCAGGCGGCTGGGACTGATGAATGAGGCCGGCAGTAACGATTATGGAGTTGAAATAGCAGATCTGTATGAAGACGACGGTAATCCGGCCGGCACCAGGGTAGAAATAACCATTCCACTGTTGACTGAAGCTGCCGTCGGTTCAGAGGAGTGGGACTAAATACCGGCTGCCGGCAGAAATTTATTATTTCCTATGACTCCCAAAGAGTTAATATTATCAATCCTTTAACCTAAAAAATTTACAACCATGGCAAATCAGGAAGAACCAGGTAAAACAAAAATTGAACTGATTGACAAGGGCCCTGCAAGGATAACCGGCGATTTTACTATTGCAGGTTTTGAAAATATCAGGGGAGAAGTTTTTCTTTGCCGTTGCGGTGAATCCAGCAACAAGCCATTCTGTGACGGAACCCACAGGTCACTGGAGGATGATTAAATAACCAGCTAACCACGTTTTTTGCGCACAATCCTTCCGGGCAGGCACTTGCGAAGACATTACGGTAAATATCTCCTTCCCGGTGATTCCCCTTGCTGACGATTCCCAGCTTCTTTAATCGTTATCTATCGGTTGCCTGCAAAACGCTTAATCGCATTTTCCTTGCGCTCATTACTCAAAGCCGACGATAAATAGTTTGCTGCCCGGCCTGCCGGTTTGATGCTTATCTTTACACCGGGTGCTTTTAAATACCATTTTTTATCTCATACGGGATAGGTGAAATATATCTAACCTAAAAGTTTACATATGAAGCTTGTAAGGTATATTTATCCCATTGACGGCCACATCACTGTTGAGGAGGAAAAGGTCACTGAACCCAGGGGCAGGATTACGAAACCAAAAGGCCGGTCCGGCAGAATTGAGATTTTCAATATACACGGAGACCTGGTGCGTATAATCAGGGAATTGAAAAAGATAAAGATGCTCAATCTGCAACACGGGTTTTACCTTATCAGGGAAAAAGATATAAATGGCCGGGTTATTAAGAGCAGAAAAGTAATTGTCTGATCTGCATTTTCAAGAAGCAAAATCACACTAACCTGTTTATGGAATGAGCCACCAAAGGCTAAATAGCACAACTATCCTGGTTATTGAAGACAGCCTGATGTGCCAGGCCCTGATCAAGGCATTCCTCAGGGAAACAGGGACTATTCTTATCATGGCAGACACAGGCGGAAAGGCGCTAAAGCTGATTAAAAACCGCGAGGTTGATCTCGTTATTACAGATCTCCGGCTCCCCGATACAAATGGTGTTGAAATCTTAAAAACAATCAAACATAATTATCCTGATGTACCTGTAATCGTTCAGACAGCCAGCAACATCGAATTCAACGAAGAGGACTGTATCAAGGCAGGATGTGACGCGTACATCACCAAACCTTATTCGCGATCAGTGTTCATTGATACGATCATCTGCTGTATTCAAAAAAAAAACATCAGGCAAGCTGATTTTTCAAGGGATATCAATAACGATGGGATACACCTGCAACCTTCGATGTCAGCTCCTCCAGGGAAATATTGTTGAAATTGCCTGAACTCATCAAAAGAAGGTTTTTCTCTTTCCATTCAACCGACATAAGTTCTCCGGCCAGTTTCTCCGAATCAGTAAATACTTTGATCCTTTCGTTTCCAAAGGCTTTTCTGACATCATCGGGCTGCAGTCCGGGCAGCCTTTTGTGTCTGATTGTTTGCGGATTGTAATAAACCACCGGCAAATCAGCCTTATCGAGAGTTCCCTTATAATGCTGCAGAAAATGGGCGCTAAGGCTGGAAAAAGTGTGAAGCTCGATGCATGCAACCAGCCGGCGTTCGGGAAATTGTTCGCTTACAGCCTCTACTGTAGCCTGAAGCTTTGACGGAGAATGTGCAAAATCCCTGAAGATAGCTGTAGTGTCGCCTTCTGCAAGAAGCTCAAGCCTTCTGGCCGCTCCCGGGAATGATCCTATCGCCTTATAGAAATCCTTAACGGGAACACCCAGTTCATTGCAGATGAACCTGGCCCCCTCTATATTCATAAGATTATGCCTGCCAAAAACCTTCAGCGGGATTTTCTCCTGTCCATTCACCAGGAATGTAACTCCACTCTCTATCTCAAATTGCGGCAGCCCATACCCGGAAGTCCGCAACCTGCCTGCATATTTCTCTGCCAGGCGCACCACCTCCCTGTCCTCCCTGCAAAAGACAAGTGAGCCACCTGGTTCGATCAGTGCAACAAATTTGTCAAACTCCTCAAGGTATCCCTCCCATGTCGGAAATACATTTATATGGTCCCAGGCTATTCCGCTCAACAGTGCTGTATGAGGCCTGTAAACATGGAACTTTGGGCGCCGGTCAAGGGCCGAGGTAAGATATTCATCTCCTTCAAAAACCATTACAGGCGCCTCATCTGTCAGCCTTACCATAACCTCAAATCCGTGAAGTTTTGCCCCGACCATAAAGTCGGCATCTATGCCGCAGTTTTTCAATACATGCAAAACCATTGCTGTTATTGTGGTCTTGCCGTGGCTTCCGCCTATAACAACCCGTTTCTTATTAAGGGCATGCTCGTAAAGATATTCGGGAAACGAAAATATTCTGATTCCGAGTTCCCTGGCCCTGTGCAGCTCAGGATTATCTTCCCGTGCATGCATGCCCAGTATTACCGCATCTGTACTTTCATCCAGCCTGCCGGGGTACCATCCTTCTTTCTCAGGCAGAAGCCCCCTTTCAGCAAGCCTTGAGCGTGAAGGTTCAAATATTTCATCATCCGAACCGGTAACCTGGTAGCCTTTCTCGTGCAGGGCTATAGCAAGGTTGTGCATAGCACTCCCCCCAACAGATATAAAATGTATTCTCATTCAGAAAAAGTATATCAAACAAATATTACCATGCAAATAATTAATTGTCGTAAAAAGCATGCTGTAATGCAGCCATATCTATTTGGATGCCCCTATTTATCTTTTTGGATGCCCTTAATGCCAGAAAAATAAAAGGTAGCGAAAGCAGATAAGGAAAAGTGTTGCTGACAGCGCACCATCTGCCGTCGCCAGCTTATTGATATTAACCCCCGCTCTGCCCCATCCGGAACCCTTTATTCCCTGATCTTTCTGTCTCACGGCAGAGAAACCACCGGGGCCGGTATTTCTGCCTGCAACTTTTTCTGACCGGTGAACCATTATCCCGAAAAAAACCCTCATAAACAACTGCGATGCAAAGAAAAGAAAAATAAGCGGACCGCTTCTGTTGAGCGCCGCTGCAGCAGAAAAATCACCCCGCGCCATAGCAGCAAAACTCCGGGTCAGTCCGCAGCTCCGGCACTCCTCCCCATAAGTTGATACATGTATGCATTCAAGTGTATGGTTGCTGCTCTGAGGCTGTACAATGAAGGAATAAATGAAAATTAAGACAATCACCGAGCCGGCAAGCAGGTTGATCATCTGGTAGGGAGACCTCGCTTCAGGAAAATTGCTCATACCACGAACACGCAAAATATGGTAAGGCCGCCAGTGTAAATTCACGAACGGTATATACTATTTACATGAGGGGCTGGCGCCGGGTATGCCGGCTGTTACCGGGTTGAGTTTACTCATCAGGTTCTTCAGGCTCTTTCTCACCTTCAAGCCTTTCCAGCTCCTTTATCATCTCATCGGTATCGACCCTTAACGTATCATGTGGGATAGTATCAGGGTCAACCCCCTCTTCCAGCCCTTCGATGGCCCTCCTGATATTCTCCCTTATCTCGTCGCCGATCTCATCTCTTATGGCTCCCGGAAACTCTCTGCCTATCCTTTCAATTCCCCTCGTTGCCCTATGCAGGGTTGTAAGTTGCCATGCAGCGATCGAAGTAGCTATAAGTGAGATAACGAATGCGGCAATTATCAACCCACGTGGTGCATTTGCACCGGAAGCCTGCGAATAGCCGATAATGGCAAATATCAGTGCAAGAATCCCGGGTATTATCGCATACATCCCCAGGCACGGGATAAAAGAGATGATAAGCGCAATTATCCCTATAACAAATCCGGCAACTCCGAAACCCTGTCCGGCACCTGAGCTCATTTTTTGGTCCATGTCTTTTACTATTTATATTATGACGTTTGACGGCTGTTCCGGTTACTCTGTGCCACCCAACAACAGTTCAAGAATCATAATCGCTGCTACTGTTACCGGTGTGCCTGGCCCGAAAATGGCGGACACACCGGCTTTGTAGAGAAAATCATAATCCTGTGAGGGAATTACACCACCGGCCACTACCATGATATCATCCCTGCCCAGCTTCCTGAGCTCTCCTATAACCTGAGGCACAAGTGTTTTATGTCCGGCCGCAAGGCTGGACACGCCCAGCACATGCACATCATTCTCAACTGCCTGCTTTGCTGCTTCTACCGGCGTCTGGAACAGAGGCCCGATATCTACGTCAAAACCGATATCGGCATATCCTGTGGCAACCACTTTAGCGCCGCGGTCATGCCCGTCCTGTCCCATTTTGGCGACCATTATCCTGGGCTGGCGCCCCTCACGTGAGGCAAACTCGCTTACAAGCCGGCGGGCTTTTTCAAAATTGTCATCCTTGCCTGACTCTGATGAATATACTCCGGAAACTGAACGTATCACTGCTTTGTACCTCCCTGCTATCTTTTCGCAGGCAGAAGAGATCTCGCCCAGGGTGGCCCTTCTGGCTGCAGCTTCGACCGACAGATCAAGAAGGTTGCCGGTGCCGGTGCGGCACGCTTCGGTAAGCGCATCCAGCGCCTTCTGTACCGCCTCCTGATCCCTTTCTGCCTTTAGTTTATTAAGTCGTCTGATCTGTGCCTCCCGCACAGCGGTATTGTCAACATCGAGTATCTCAAGCGGCTCCTCCTTGTCGAGCCGGTAACGGTTAACGCCCACTATTATGTCGCGCCCCGAATCTATCCTCGCCTGCTTCCTTGCCGAGGCCTCCTCGATACGCATCTTCGGTATGCCTGTCTCAATGGCTTTTGCCATCCCTCCAAGCCCCTCAATCTCGCGAATATGGGCCCACGCCTTGTGCGCTATCTCATTTGTGAGCCTCTCAACGTAATATGACCCTCCCCAGGGATCGACCGACCGGGTTACGAAGGTCTCCTCCTGCAGGTATATCTGTGTGTTCCTGGCAATGCGCGCCGAAAAGTCGGTCGGCAGTGCAATGGCCTCGTCAAGCGCGTTGGTATGCAGCGACTGGGTGTGGCCCAGCACTGCGGCCAGGGCCTCTATGCATGTACGTGCAATATTGTTGTAGGGATCCTGTTCGGTGAGGCTCCATCCCGATGTCTGCGAGTGTGTGCGCAGCGCCAGCGATTTAGGGTTTTTGGGGTTAAACTGCTTGACTATTTTGGACCAAAGCATCCTGGCAGCCCTCATCTTGGCTATTTCCATGAAGTGGTTCATCCCAATTCCCCAGAAGAACGAAAGCCTTGGAGCAAAGGAGTC
The DNA here is from genome assembly GCA_007133565.1 of Bacteroidales bacterium. Taxonomy (GTDB): domain Bacteria; phylum Bacteroidota; class Bacteroidia; order Bacteroidales; family PUMT01; genus PXAP01. The sequence goes on along the minus strand of SLMM01000122.1, from coordinate 1,766 downwards.
TATGTCCATCCCCGCATTAATCCCGGCACGAAGGTACTCAAGTCCGTCAGCCAGCGTATAGGCCAGTTCTATGTCGGCCGTTGCTCCCGCTTCCTGCATGTGATATCCCGATATGCTTATTGAATTGAACCGGGGCATGTTTTTCGATGTGTACTCAAAGATGTCGGCTATGATCCTCATTGAGAAGTCAGGCGGGTAGATATAGGTGTTCCTCACCATGAACTCCTTCAGGATATCGTTCTGTATGGTGCCGGTAAGCTGGTCAAGCCTTGCACCCTGCTCCAGGCCTGCAACGATGTAAAAAGCCATTACCGGAAGAACCGCTCCGTTCATTGTCATCGATACCGACATCTGGTCGAGCGGTATCTGGTCGAACAGTATCTTCATGTCGAGAATCGAGTCAATGGCTACGCCTGCCTTGCCAACATCTCCCAGCACACGTTCATGGTCTGAGTCATATCCCCGGTGTGTGGCAAGGTCAAAAGCCACCGAGAGCCCCTTCTGCCCGGCCGCAAGGTTGCGGCGGTAGAAGGCATTCGATTCTTCGGCAGTGGAGAACCCTGCATACTGCCTGATTGTCCAGGGCCTCATCACAAACATGGTAGAATAGGGGCCGCGAAGGTATGGCGGCATCCCGGCACCGTACTCAAGGTGCTCCAGCCCCTCCAGGTCCTTCTCTGTATAGACCGGCTTGACGGGTATCTGCTCGTTGGTTATCCAATCACCATCACTATGGCCTTTTTCAGGCCCGGGAGCAGATTCCAGGGGTACTGATAATATGTCAATTTTACTGTAATCAGGCATAGTCTCTTTTAATTAATTCCCATATCCTGCTGGAACTGCCGGAGCGTTTCCAGGACATTCGATTTGATATGAATGAAATATTTTACCCCTGCCTCCTTCAGCATTTCGAGGTTCTCTTTTGGATAGCCGGCAACGACAAGTATGGCCTTACCGTCAATTATACCGGCTATTTCAGGTACTATTTCCGGGTATTCAGGGTCTGAACTGCAAACCACGACAACAGGGGCCTTGCTTTTAAGCGCCGCTTCTGCTCCCTGATGCACACTGTCAAAACCATGATTATCTGTTACCCTGAACCCCGCACAGCTGAAAAACCCCGTGGAGAAACCGGCCCTGGCCTTGCGCATCGCAAGATTGCCGTATGTAAGCAGGAACACCTCCGGTGGCCCGCCCGGATGCATCTCTGTCTTCATCCTCAGCTCTTCGAATGCCTCAGCACCACGGTAAAGCCTCAGCGGTTCTGCAAGGGGCCTGCCATCCATTTCAGGGTGGGCACTATCCCCGGCTTGTTGGTCGGGACTGCCATCGCCCTCAGTATAGGCACTGCCACTGCCTTCAGGCTTGGCACTGCGACTGTCTTCAGTCCGGGGCCAGAAAGAGGTGGAAGTGTATTTGCCGTTTACCGTTTCATCAGGGTTGGGATACTGGTTCGTGCCAAGCAGGGTATCCCTTCGGGTGGCAATAAAGCTGTCGCGCCTTGCGGCAGTTTCAGCTATCATTTTGCCCATCGTGCCGCTGAGGAATGCCTTCTCTACGCCGCCCCCGCCGTCAACCTGAATAAACAGCCTCCATGCCTCCTCAATAAGTGATGAGGTAAGAGACTCTATATAGTATGAGCCTGCGGCAGGGTCGGCCACCTTGTCAAGATACGCCTCCTCCTTCATCACAAGCTGGGTGTTGCGGGATATCCGCCTCGAGAAGGGAGTTCCTTCATCATTGAAAGCCTTGTCGAAAGGATGAAC
>SLMM01000133.1 GCA_007133565.1 Bacteroidales bacterium | reverse complement strand
CCCATACTGCCCGTTGGCATGGTTGTAAAGTCCCGTTAGTATTACCGACCTGCTTGCCGAACATGAGGCAGATGTGCAGTATGCATTGGTAAACCTGATGCCTTCTGCAGCAAGCGCGTCAAGGCTGGGGGTTTTTATAGCCAAATTGCCGTAGCATCCCAGGTCATCTGTGCCGTGATCGTCTGAAACGATCATAACGATGTTGGGCCGGGGATCGGCCGGTGGCTCATCTGCCGTTGCGCAGGAGGCTGCCAGGACCGAAAGGGGCAACACCCGTATTAGTCTGTTTTTAAAAAGATCCATAGCATTTTCAATCATAAAGGATCAGCTCAATTACCGGGATCTCAACATTCGGCTTGGTTACCGGCAGCCGCAGGTTAAGGTCATCCGGATTAACATCTTCCCGTCTCCAGTGGCCATATGGCGATGTGACATGTATCTCTGATGCATCGTGCAGGAACTGCGCATACTTCACCTTGCCGCGCATACCCGGCAGCCTGTAATTTATCAGTGGGTATTCTATCAGGTGGATATAGAGTCTGTTGGTTTCAGGATTGTATGTAAGGAGTGAATGTTCAGGTGCCTCAAATTCTTCAGGGGCCTGCGTGCAGCCGTAAATTGACCGGCTGTTGTACTTCATCCAATCACCCATCCAGCCGAGAGCTTCCTGTGCGCGGTAATCGATGGTGCCACGGGCGGTGGGACCCACATTCAGAAGGAGGTTGCCACCCTTGCTTACACTTTCGATAAGCAGCACCAGTAATTGCCTTTCATCTTTCCAGGTATGTTCATCACGGTAGTAGCCCCAGCTTCCCGAAAAGGTCTGGCAGGTTTCCCAGGGTATCTTCTCACCGTCAATTTCCGGCCAGCTTTGCACCTTGAACTGCTCGGGAGTTGTAAAGTCCCATCCGTCTCTGTATTCAAGCAGGTCAAGCCGGTCGTTGACCAGTATGTGCGGCTGAAGTTCGCGCACCATCTTAAGCAGCTCAACCGACCCCCAGTCCTCGCGCCCCTTCCCGAATTCACCGGGATAGGAATAATCCAGCCAGATTATGTCTATCCTGCCGTAATTGGTTAACAGCTCCCTGACCTGGTTTCTCATATATTCGCGGTAAATGGACATATCCTTTCCCCTGTTCATCCTTTCGTACTCTTCCCTGGAGGTGGTGCGCTGCGGGTGGACCCTGTCTATAGTAAAGTGCGGATGGTGCCAGTCGATCAATGAATAGTAGAAACCCACACCCAGGCCCTCTGCCCTGAAGGCATCTACATACTCCCTGATCAGGTCTTTTCCGTAAGGGGTGTTGCCGGCATGGTAATCGGTATATTCAGACTTAAAAAGACAGAATCCGTCATGATGTTTGGCCGTTAAGACAACGTATTTCATGCCAGCGTCCTTTGCCATTTTTGCCCATTCGGCCGGATCATAAAGATCGGGATTGAAGTTGTCAAAATACTTTTGATACTCCTCGTTCGTCATGCGTTCGTATTGCTTGACCCATTCATGCCTTGCCGGCAGGGCATAGATGCCCCAGTGAATGAACATGCCGAATCTGGCTTCGGTCCACCACTGCATTCGTTCAACTCTCTGTTCGGGGGTTTCATCCCAGATAATGTTATCTGACTGGGATAGGGCATGCCGGCTTATCAGGGCCAGAAGGATTACAAGTACAAATGTGATTTTTTTCATGGTTTATTAGATTATTTCATCCTGTTTTCATCTGCAACCGTGATTAGCATTAATCTATTCATTTTGGCAGGCAGGTTGCAAAAAATACATTAGTTTTATCGATATAAATTACAATATTTTTCCCGAAAGAATCAATTTAATTTAACAGAGTTCAATATGGAAAAAGAGATAGTCCTGATAACAGGTGCTACGGCAGGAATTGGTGAGGCCACAGCCGGGCTGCTTGCCGAAAACAAATACCGCCTCATTATTACCGGCAGGAGAGAGGAGAGGCTTGAAAAGTTAAAAGCCCGGCTTGGAAAGCTGACGGAGGTATATACCCTCTGTTTTGACATCCGGAACCGCAGGGAGGTTGAAGATGCAGTAGACTCTTTGCCCGGTGAATGGAAAGATATTGACGTTCTGTTAAATAACGCGGGACTGGCTGCGGGGATGGACCATTTCCATGAAGCTGATGCAGGGGACTGGGAACTGATGATTGACACCAACCTGAAGGGACTGCTTTATATGACAAGGAAGGTTGCTCCGGGAATGATTGACAGGGGTAAGGGACACATTGTGAATGTGGGCAGCATTGCCGGCAGGGAGATGTATGAGAAGGGCAATGTCTATTCTGCAACCAAGCATGCCGTTGAGGCGCTTTCGCGCGGAATGAGGACTGACATGCTGCCGCACGGGATTAAAGTGTCGACTGTTTCTCCCGGGCTTGTAGAAACGGAGTTTTCGCTGGTCAGGTTCAAGGGAGACAAGGAGAGGGCAAAGCAGCCCTATAAAGGCATGAAGCCACTTTCCGGAAGGGATGTTGCCGAAGCAATTCTGTTCATCCTGACCCGGCCGCCGCATGTAAGCATACACGACCTGCTCATCATGCCGACTGCGCAGGCAGCGGCCATGACGGTTCACCGGGAGTGATCCGTATAAAATTCCCTGATAAGAGATCCGGGTACTGATCTCCACGAGATTTTTTACCCCACAATTGGGTATAACCTCTACACCCCCGGTACCAGGTTCAGATTATTTTAATATTGTCTGTGCCGGTCTCACCTTGATAATTTCTTTGCCCATCTACCTCATGCAGAATAGCTGTATTGTCATACAGATGAATTTTCAATCCGGCAATTATCAATAAATGCGCATAATAAAATATGAAAAAACGGCTAAGTCCGACTTTTTCAGGCCTGATTACATACAAAGGCATATTATTTGACTTGTAGTGATCAGTATATGATAAATTAAGATTAAAGATTGCTAACTAAAACTATAATTTATGATCAGGGGAATAGAGAAAATATCTGGCATTTTGATCCTGCTTTTCCTGTTATCTGCCTGCGCTGATGATAATGATATCGACGTAATTGATGAAGATCTCGGCAGATTTCAGGTCACCATTTCGGGAGATGTGAATGAGGAACTTGAAGGAAATGCAATTTTCAGTCAATATGTTGATGACATTGATCAACCCGAGGAATTCTTTTTCACAGTATTTCTGGAAGCGGCCACTGAAGCGGAAGGCACCGTCATCTGGTTTGCGCGGGGCGGGGAACTTCCTGAGGAAGATACCTACCCGGTCCATGATATGGATGAAGGAGACATGGATGATCTAATTGACTGGGTTTTTGAAATTGACCATTTTTTAGCATGGATGTTCGATTATGTTTTTGTAACTCAGACTATTGAATTTACTGATCTGTTTTTTTCCGAGGAAGGATCGATCACCCTCGAAGTTGTTGATATGGAGAACGTGGCAGGCACCTTTGAATTCAGTGCCATAGGTTACTCGGTCGAAGATCCGGAGCAGGAAATAGAGGTTCTGCTCATAGGCGAATTCAACGCTGTACCCGGAGAGGTCCCGATTATAGTCGATTTTTGATCAGTGTGCCACTAAGCTGGTGGATATTCATACTGGCCGGACAGGGTAAGTTGTCATGATTTGCATGTTGCAGGTTATCTATTACAGGAGCCGTTCAAAACACCAGCCTGACGGTTGTTCCATTATCCTTTTCAGAAAGGATTTTCAGATCGCCATTATGAAGCCGCATTACCTGGCGGGAGAAAAAGAGCCCCGATCCTGTGCCTTTTTCTCTTGTTGTGAAGAAGGGTAATGCAAGTTTTTCCAGGGTAGCTGTATCCATACCGCTTCCGTTGTCGCTTACATCTATTACCAACCTGCCGTTACTGGTGTATGAGGATAAACTTATTACGGGCGATTTAACGGATTTTAAAGCTTCACAGGAGTTGAGAACAAGGTTGATAAGCACCTGTTCTATAAGTTTCCTGTCAGCGTTCACACTTTGAATATCTTTGTCGTGCCTGGTTTCAAGTCTGATCCCCTGCAAGTTTAGCTGCTCTCTGAAAAGATAACTTATCTGCTTGAAGATATCCTCAATGTCTGTTTCCTGCAATACCGGTTCAGGTATGTTATATGTTTTTTTGAAACTTTCAATGAATGCAGCCAATCCTTTGCTTCTTTTTTTTATGGCATCCAGAACATCCAGTGTTTCATTATTGTTCAATCCTTTTATATTCCCGCATTCCCTGCAGGGTGAACCTTCACGGTGCTTCATTATAAGTCCGGCTGCCAGAAGATTGATCGGCGTAACGGAATTCAAAATCTCGTGACTCATCATCCTGACAAATCGTTGCATGGTTTCAACCTGCTGGATTGCCATTTCATTACTGATATCCTGTATTGCGAGTATACGTATTATCCGGTTGTCCTGCCGGGAGACACTGATGCTTAGATATATTTTCAATATCTTTCCGTTATTGACCACTGTGATCATTTTCCTGGTCTCTTCATTGATGGAACTTATAAAATCGCCAAAACCTTCTTTTAACTCATTCAGGTTTTCCAGGGACTCGATCTTGTCTTTCCCGAGTATTGAGGAAAAGGCTTTATTGGAAGCAAGGATTTTTCCGGACTCATCTATGGCCAGTAATCCCGTCAGGGCATTTTCAATACATTTATGGTAAAGCTGGTATTCTTTCTCTTTCTGGAGTCTCAGGCTGCTTATTGAATCAGTGATCCGTTTAAGTTCCTTTCCTACCTGGATACCGAAGATCTCCTTCTTGCTTTCAGGGGGAGCAGCTAAAGGTGTGGTTCCACTGAATGATTTCAAAATAGCGGACAGTTCACGGGTTGGTTTATGCATATAATAGATCAGGTATCCAACCTGGAATATCCATATTATCATAATATTCAGCCTGGTAATAACAAGGTTTTCATTGCCCACGGTAATGGCGAATATTACCGGAGTGATTGCCAGCAGGGCAACCTGGCTTATCAGCATAATGCTGAAATATCCTGATTTTATAATCATCTGTGCTTTTGAATTAGTGATTGCCTGGCACTGAAGTGTTATATTTTTTTATCTTTTCATACAAGGTAGACCGGTTTATACCCAGTTCCCTGGCTACCCTGCTCATGTTCCCGTCAAATGTTTCAATTGCCGATTCAATCAATTGTTTTTCATTTTCACCAAGATTGAATGAACCGGAAGTGCGGCCGGACTTTTTCACTTTCTCACTTAGGGTGAAGTCATCCGGTTTCAGATTATTGTCTTCTGCCAGGATGACCGCCTTTTCAATTGTGTGCATTAGCTCTCTTATATTGCCGGGCCATTTGTATGACAAAAGCTTTTCTGCAGCTTTTTCAGAGAGAACCGGAACTTTTGTTTTGTACCGCGCTGAAAACCTTTTCAGAAAATAATTTGCCAGTCCCGCTATATCCTCTTTTCTCTCCCTAAGCGGCGGAACCTCTATCAGGATCGTATTGATCCTGAAGTAGAGGTCATCCCTGAAGCTTCCTTCTTCAATCATTTTTACAAGAGGCCTGTTTGTCGCCGAGATCAGCCTCACATCAACACCGACCGGGCGGGTGCCTCCGAGCGGTATTATTTCCTGGTTCTGGATAACTGAAAGTAACTTGGTCTGCAGGTGCAAAGGCAGGTTCCCGATCTCATCAAGTAACAGGCTTCCCCCCGATGCAATTTCAATTCTACCCGGTTTGTTCTCCTTTGCATCGGTAAAGGCACCTTTTTTATACCCGAAAAGTTCACTTTCAAAGAGTGTCTCACTTAGTGAACCAAGGTCGAGGTGGACGAAGATATTGTCAGAACGATTTGATAATCTGTGTATTTCCCTGGCCACTACCTCCTTTCCCGTACCGTTTTCACCAAGAATGAGGATGTTGGCATCAGTAGGGGCAGCTTTCTCAATACATCTCAGAATTCCGGTCATTGAACGGGCCTTACTGTTAAAAATTGAATACCCAGGGTTTTCCTGGACAGTAAGGTGTTTTTGCTGTGTTTTGAGTTTTTTGATCTCTTTTTTGGAGTGACTTAGCTTTAGCGCACTGATAAGGGTGGAGAGAATTTTATCCTCATCCCACGATTTGCTTATAAAATCTGTAGCTCCTTCTTTTATGGCTTTAACGGCCAGTTCAATATCCCCATAGGCGGTAATCATTACGACAACCGCATCGGGCTCTGATTCTATAATCTGTCTCAGCCAGTATATACCCTCGTTTCCGGATGTAATTTCGGCAGTAAAGTTCATGTCGAGCAATATAACGTCGTACCGGAAATTTTGTATCCTTGACGGGATGAGATTGGGATTACGTATTACATCTATACTGTCAAACCAGGGATTGAGAAACAGCTTAAGACCAGACAACAGCTCTGCGTTATCATCAACCAGAAGCAGGGATGCTGATGTTTGCCCCGCTTTTTTCTCAGGATAATTTTCCATATAAGGGTCTTATATATTTACAGGTATTTACCAGGTACCATTGTATTGTAAAAATAAGTATAATTGTTGCCTTTTGATACACCGGTGTCGGAAAAACCGACAGTAAATATCAGGTCCTGTAAGGTAATCATCACAATACCAGGGTTATACAAAAGTGGCATTAAATCTGCCTGAATACTATTAATTTTGGCCCCTGGATTATTGAAATTGCAGGTTTATAATGGTATATGTACTTTGCACGCACATTTGATGCAAACAGAACACAGGAGTTCCCTGCAATCCTGCAAGCATGGGCCTGAGCATGGTTTTCGGATTCTAATTAAAAATTGGCTATGTATAAGCATTTAATATTAAACGCATTGAGAAACCTGGCCCGGAGTCCCTGGTTTCCCGCCATAACATTATTCGGGCTGATAATTGCTTTCGCGTGTGCCTTCACGGCCCTGATTTTTATCTTCAATGAACTTTCGTATGACCGTTTCCATGATAAGAGAGAGAGGATATACCGGGCGGTTCATTTCAATGAGTCACTTACCCTTGATTTTGCAGGAGTGCCCTATATAATGTATTCGAAGGCAACAAATGATATGCCCCAGATTGAGAAGGCTGCCATTAAAGGGTTTATGAGAAATTTTGTTGTTCTTGATAAAGACAGACAACCGGTTTCATCAAGGTTACGTGCGCAATATGCCAGCAGGGAGATATTTGATATACTGACATTTGACTTTATCCATGGTGATAAGAGCAATATGCTTATTAACCCTGATGAGCTCATATTGAGCAGGTCGGCCGCTACTCTTTTTTTTCCTGAAACAGATAATCCGGTCGGCCGGCAGGTATCTGCCATGATAAATAATAGCGAGGAACTTTTTATTGTAGCCGGAGTGTTTGAGGACTGGCCGGAACTGTCAACCTTCAGGTTTGATATAATATGTCACGTGGAATGGCTCGGTGTCAATTTTCCCGGCACTTTCCGGACCGGTTTGGAAACCAACTGGGATGCCCGGTTCATGAACCTTTTGGTTCTGCTGAATGAAGATGTGGATCCGGATGATATTGAGATAATACTTAACAGTTTTGTGCCGGAAGATGAGGACCTTACTCCTGTTACCTATAAATTGCTTGGCATGAGAGATTTTTACCTGGGATCTGATCATATCCATAACCTGGGTTACAGAACAGGCAACAGGTCGGCTATCTTCCTGCTTTCCGGTATTGCCGCGCTGATTTTGTTTATAGCGGTTACCAACAGTATTCTTTTTCTTCTGGCCCGGTTCAGTTCACGTACCCGCGAGATCGGGATCAGGAAGGTGATCGGAGCATCCAAAGGGGATGTTATCAGGATGTCTGTGATAGAGTCAGTATTGATATCGGCCGCTGCATTTCTGCTGGCTGTGATGCTTATCGAGCTGTTTTTACCCCGGATAAATGAATTTTTCAGAAATAATCTTCATTACCATACTCTGGGTAATTACAGGTATGTCATGGCCTTTGCTTTTTTGACCGTGTCAATTGCACTGATTACCGGCATTATTGGCGGATCACGTTTCTCTGCAACAGGCCCGGTCGAACTGATATCAGGAAAATTTTCAGGGAGCCGGCAACAGAGATTTGGAATTGGCAAAATCCTGCTGACCCTGCAGATTGCTATTCTTATCGGGATGTTTTCAGCATCGGGGGTTATCATATTGCAGTTAAGGTACCTTATCAATATGGATACCGGATATGATATCGATAAATTACTCAAAATAGTGGTAAGACCGGAGAATGCGCCTGTCTACGAACCTTTGAAGCAGGGGATCAGGCATGTTCGCGGGGTCGAATCGGTAACAGGGGCCTTCTCTTCTCCTCCGGCGTACAGCCGCATGGCAAACGAGCTTGTGAGTCCTGATGATCCGGAAAATAAGGCTGTTACTCATTATATTATGGTGGATTATGATTTCTTTGAGACATTTGGTATAGGACTGTTGCAGGGAAGGGCCTTTTCAGAGGATTATCCCTCCGACAGGGGAAATGCCATAATATTGAACCATACTGCCTTGAATCAGCTACGGATAAACGATCCCATAGGCAAGGAACTTAACGGGTCTGTTATCATCGGTATTTCTGATGATTTTTACCTGCAGTCACATCATGAGCCTGTGTTACCCATGGCAGTTAACCTGGTCAGTCCCCATAATATCAGGGAGATGATTGTGAGGTATGACCCGGAGAACCTTAATGATGTCTTATCAGGGATAGAGGAGGTTTGGCAGGAAGTTTCAGCATCGGGAGAGCTGATTATTGTGTATCCTGACCAGGCTGTCAAACAGTTTTACAGGGAGGAGGACACCATGCGCAAACTGATCATAAGGCTAACAATAATTGCCGGTATAATTGCAATATCGGGCCTGTCGGTTATGGCTGTCTTCACGGCCAGGCGCCGCAACAAGGAAATAGGTGTGAGAAAGGTAAACGGCGCCACCACTGCTGATATTTTCAGGTTATGGTCATTTGAATATCTGCGCCTTGTAATAGTTGCACTGCTTGTTTCAACTCCCGTGGTCTATTATTTTCTTGACCAGTGGCTTCAGAATTATTCAAACCGTGTATCACTGAGCTGGTGGATCTTCCTGCTGGCCGGACTTATTGCGGCACTAACAGTCTGGATATCTACATCAATTCAGACCTACAGGGCTGCATCACAGAATCCGGTTAACCTTCTCAGGTATGAATAAAGCGGTGTAGTATCATTTTGCCAGTGGTACCAGACTGACCGGTCCACCCAACCCGGACGGCAGCACTTCCCAGTCTGACGCGTCAAAGGGGGTATAGAACAGTGAAACGAAATTGATGTCGTGGAAGATCTTCCATTCAATGCCCTCCCTGTCCATATACCTTATCCTGTTAGCCATCAGGTTTGCCACCTCTATCCTGAGGGTGTTGGTGCCCTCTCTGAGGTATTGCCCCACTTTCAGCCTGAAGGGGTTGCTCCAGGCTATGCCGGCTTCATGGCCGTTAATCCAAACCCTGGCACTTTCACGCACATCACCAAGGCAAAGGAGGTATTCGTCGTAAATGAGACTGTCAATGTAGAACTCAGTTACGTATTCGGCCGTTCCGGAAAAATGCTGCATTTCATGG
>SLMM01000084.1 GCA_007133565.1 Bacteroidales bacterium | reverse complement strand
CTCAATATTCTCGTAGCTTTCTGCATCATTGAATGCGTACCAACGATTTCTTAACCTTACTATGTAACCTTTTTTTTGCCAGCGGACCAGGTTCATCGGATTCATGGATGGAAATTGCTTTTCTACATCCCGTATTGAGAATACCCTGAAAGGCCTCATTTTTTTCTGGAATTCGATCCACATATATTTCTTTTTGTATACAAAAATATATAATTCCAGAAATAAAACCAAAAATCTGAATTATAATCATGTAGCCTACACGAGCACGCTCTTCAGGCAGGTACCTCATTAAAGGCTGTTGAAACTTAACGTCTTTTATGTTGATTCAATCCTTGATGCAGCGGACCGAGTATCCGAAAGCCCGGCGGCTCCCGCGCATGCCGGCATTGGAACTGTTTATGTGCATGCCACGTGCTAACTCTCCATTTACGGTACTTGACCAATAGTCGACGCTGGAGCCTGCATCGCCGAGTGAACCAGTTAAGAGGTAGCGATGGCCGGCAACGGTCAATTTTAAGGGCGAGGCAAAAGCTCCTGCTGCATTGTTGCTGCTCCAGCTTAGTCGCTCGGCAGTCCACTCTGCTTCTGTCGGCAACCTGTAACCATCCGGGCAAGGATTGTTAATGCCAGTTACTCCCTGCCATAAATCATCGTTTTGTGTTGAACGCCAATCGAGCGTGCCCATCTCGTCAACTATAATAAAATCACCATGCCCGGGCGTATCACTATCGCTTAATGTTGTCGTTGTGCCTGATGTTCTGATTTCATGACCATCAGAAGCTCTGCCCCATTGGTATAAATCGCCATAGGCAGCGGCATCACTGCTTGACCTTGCAACTCTTGAGGCTCCGAGATTCCGGTCCATCCACATTTTACCGGTGGCCGGGTTTTCCACATCGTTCACACCTGGTGCCGCCCATGTTGGAACACCATTGATTAAAGTTAAAACCTGCCCGGCAGTGCCTGGTGCAACGGTTACCCATGCTGTGCCGTTCCAGTATTGCATTTCACCCACCGTTATGCCTTTTGGAACGCTGGGGTCGGTTTCCTCTGTCAGGTATTGCTTCAAATCGCTGATCTGGCTTTCGGTAATGACTATACCTTCAGATTTATCCCAGGCGGCAAATACGGGGTCAGTTTCTTCCGTAAGATATTCCTGCAAATCCGTAATCTGGCTTTCGGTAATGGCTATGCCTTCGGATTTATCCCATGCACCAAATAAAGGGTCGGTTTCTTCTGTCAGGTAATCCTGCAAATCACTAATCTGGCTTTCAGTGATTTCCCTGGTAAGGATTTCGGCCGTACCTGAGTGCAATGCGTAAGGAACACTTAAAAGCTGACTTGTGCCGGTAATGGTGTATGTGGTTCCCCCGGAAGGGTCAGTTTCGGTCTTTATAAAATACGGGCCATCGGACCAGTTTATTTGGGAAAAATCTCCTGTTACAACTGTTGCATCCTCCCTTCCGATCTCAATTGTAACGAGCCCGTTAGCGTTGGTTTCAGGGGTCAGGGTTTCAATGTAAACTGAAGCTCCGAAAACTGAGCCCTGTAATATGCTTATACGCATACCAATCTCAGTGTTTATGACCAGCTGGTTACCGCTATCACGGATAACTGCCTGGTAGCTAATTTTCCGGGGTGCCTGTGCAAATAATGACAGTGTTGTTATTGTCACTGTAAGTAAAAGGGAGTAAATCTTTTTCATGTTTATAAAGTTTAGTTAACAATTCATGTTTTTGTAGGACATGGTCAGGTAATTTTGATTTCTTAATTGCATAAACAATGAGATTATGATATGATTAAGATTCATTTGTTTCCCTGCACCAGGTACCAGTCGACCCAGGCATCTATGTGTCTTGCAGAGTTGGGTCTGAGCAGTATTTCCCGTTTGGAATCCAGCAAATACAGTGTAGGAGTGGCGAAAACATGCCAGGATTTTACAGCAGGGCTCTCCCACTTCTGGTAATCACAAATGCTGATAAAAGGAAAAATGCCTGCGAAGCTTTCAAAAACCTGTTTTTCCTCGTCAAGAGAAACAAAAACCACCTCTACACCATATGCCTTCCAGTTCTCGTACAGGCTGGCAATTTTTGAAAGTTCTTCGGGGCACCCGGGGCACCAGCTTGCACCGAAAACCACCAGGGTATATTCGCTGTTAAGGTCGGATAGTTTTCCGGGAATTTCTGACTGGCCGTACCCCGGTGCAAGAACATTTCCCCTGAAAGCAAAGTCGGGGGCTGCGTTTCCCGGCTTCATGGCACGGTAACTTTCCATCTGTGCGGCAAGGTCATTATCAATGGTACAGCTTACTTCGTTCAGCACTTTTAAAGCCAGGTATTCGGAAGATCCGAACAGGCTGCGGCGCTCAAGAAGTTTGAAAAGGTAATCGGTTATTTCGTTGAACTTTTTCTCATCGGTTGAAATATTATCAATCAGATGATCAATGGATATATTCATTTCAATGAACACCGAATCGAGCGAGCGTCCGCTGTTCTCTATAAGCCAGAAATGGCTCTCAATTACATCGCTCAATAAACCGCTTTTATAAAGCCGGGGGTCTGTATGGTCCATGCTCCTGAAAGCAGCTATGGCACCGGGAATTTCTCCGGTGCGGTATTGTGCTATGGTGGGGACGGAACTTACCAGTTTCCTTAAGGGCAAAAACCAGCTTATATAGGATTGAGGTTCCAGGTTCTCCAGAAATGCCCTGTCTTCTTCTCTTATGCGTTGCATTTCCTGTACAATTGCATTCAGCGGATCCTTATGAGCTGCAAACAGGGGATCTCTGCTATAAATTCTTTCCAGGTATTCCCATGCACTCAGGGCCTGTTCTCTTCGTGGGTGCTCAATTGCGTACTGCTCAAAAAGAAGGTTTTCCTTTCCCTTAAGTATCTCAATGGTTTCAGGATGGCTAAAGGATTCTCCTTTCAGCTTAATATCCTCACCACTCAGGATCACAATAAAGGGCCTTACGGCAGTTGAAACAAGCTGGCCCATGCCGTAGTGGGCTTCTGAATAACTCAGAACAAACTCCCCTTCATCTGATATGCGGGTACTGCTTATCTTATATGTATCAAAGCCATAGAAACCCTCCAGCCTGACCTCATGTCCGGCAAGGAGGGGGAATTTGCCGGTGATGGTCTGGGCATTGGCGCCATAGCCTGAAAGTAATGCCGCAACCAAAAGAATAGCTATTACTATTTGAAAAGCTTTTACTGCCTGAAGGCCATTTCGCTTCATATATCAACAATTTATCTGTTTCATATTCAATGAATCAAGGGCAGTGGATGAATGGTTAAATTTTCAATTCCTGCTGTAAGGCAATTAAACATATATTTTGCATATTTCAAAACAAACCGTAATCTTGAATTCGACCATATCCGGCTAATAGACTTTTACTTTTTTATCCTTTTTTACATTCAAAGGTTCCTTTTTCGCAGGGAAATGGAGTAAATAGTTGTGGAACTTTGCATAAACAAATCTAATATTCATTAAAAACTGTTCTTATGAAGACTACTAAGACAAAACTGATGTTTATGCCTTTTTGGGTTATTATTTCTGTATTCATCATCGCTTCATGTTCCACCGAAGATATTTATGAACAGGAGGTAGATGCAAGTTTAGGTACTCAAACCACGGGATTTTCCGAGGGTTTTGACCTGAAAAGAGGCAATGCGTCACAAAATCAGCTCCTGGCACAAGTCAGAAGAGTAACGGCAAAATACCATCAGGTTGAAGTAGCTATCGCTGATGGTTATTTAGAAGCTTCGCACTGTGTGTATGATGAAGAATTAGGCGCAGGCATGGGTTACCATTTCGTCAATCAAGACCTGGTGGATCCCTTTTTCGACCCGTTAAAGCCTGAAGCGCTGCTCTACGAACGAGACGAAAATGGTAAATTTAATCTCGTCGGTGTTGAATATATCGTAATAGATGCGGGGCAGGATCATCCGCATCTAGGCGATCATCCTTTTGATGTCGGCGGGACACCGATTCCGGTACCTCATTACAGCCTGCATGTATGGGTTTGGAAGCATAACCCTTTGGGAATGTACTTCCCGTATAATCCCAATGTGAGCTGTCAGTAAGTTGACGATGACGAATTGTTCTGATGTTTTATGCTCGCACTTTGTGATAAATAAACTTTAGAAGGATTGAACCTTTTCGGGAGAAATCTGTTTTCTTAAAACCGGTGGAATGAATATACTTGTTCATTCCACCGGTTTTTTTGCCGGTGAGATTTTAAAAGTCCAGTAGCTGTTTTAGCGCAAAATTTTTAATTATGAGAGTCCCGGCTTTCAGAGAAAAGGTTGGAGACATTAATGAATACAGGGATTTATCAGGTTTGATCTGTGTTCACAAATTAACCCGGCATTACCGGAAAATAATTGATCCTGAAAATTACCAGATCCTTTGGCTGGAAAACGGGGTTGATAGCATTGATGTAGAATTAGAGGATCGTGAATCATTTCCTTTCACCATCATTTTCATTCACCCTGGCAGAGAAATAAAACTCCGGTTTAATTGTTTTAAGCCCAAAGGCTGGATATTAAAGTTTTCCCGCTTATTCTTCAAGCAGCACCTGGATGGTTTCAATATCCAGCATGCCGATATTTTTCTATCAAACGGGATTCCACACATCGTGCTAAGTCCTAAAATCGGAGACCGGATCAACTCCCTTGCCGAGATGATTGCCGAGATGATGCAATCCAATATTCCTAATAAGGAAGTTGCGGCATCCTCATTGCTTAAATCTTTGCTGGTTTATTGCGACAGCCAATGCAATATGCATGTAAAAGCAGGGAGCAATAATCATCACCTGGATATTGTGAGCAGGTTCAAACATCTGGTTTCACAAAATATGGATACTTGTCACCGGGTATCTGATTATGCTGAAATGATGCATATCTCATCCAAATACCTTAATAGTATTGTAAAGAGAGTGATGGGAGTTACGGCAAAATATGTTATCAGCGAACAACTGCTTATCAGATCAACCCGGGAACTGAAATTTACGAATCTTTCAATAAAGGAGATCTCATTACAGATCGGGTTTTCCGAACCAGAGCATTTTAGCAACTTCTTTAAAAAGAATATTGGATGTTCGCCACTAGCCTACAGGCAGCGGTAAAAAGCTGCAAGTCTTTTATTTACCTGAGTGAGACGGTAACCCTTCTGGCTTGCTGGTAAACTTCCCTGGCGGTGGAATCAATGCTCATATCTTCACCTCTGCCAATGGCATGTATGCGTGATGCATCTATGCCAACGTTAACAAGGGCTTTAGCGACAGCATCAGCTCTTCTCTGTGAAAGACGCTGGTTATAATCTGCGGGGCCTCTTTCATCGGCGTAACCGGCCAGCTCAAGGGTTGCATCCGGGTTGTTATTCATGTAGGTTTTCAATGCGTTGATAGTTGGGGCAGCGATTTTGCCAAAGAGGTCACTGTCAAAATCAAAATAAATATTAAAATAACCATCGGTGATCAATTCAGCTATAAGGACATTAACATCAATTACCTGTGTTGATGAGATGGAGCTTACTTCATCCTGGAGATCATTAACTTTCCTGTCAAGCTCATCCATGCGCCTGTTCAAATCCTCATAGCCGCTGTCAATGTTCTCTACCTTGGATTCAACTTCAGTGACCCTTGCTTCCAGTGTGTTGTACATCGCTGTCTCATAAGGTGTCCTTATATAATAGTCGGCATGCAAAGTCTCCCGATTACTGCCGATAGAGACAGAAATACCAAATGTACCCCTGAATATTACCGGTAAATTCCCATGATTTGGAGAACCGCCATCAAATGCCCGGTCCTGGCGGAAATTATTCAGGCCGGCAATTTCTCCATAGAGAGTTACCCTGGGCGATACTTTCGTCTGAAGGGTGAGTCCGCCAAGACTATTACCCACCCAGTCATTCCAGTCAGTATTTTCATAAGTCAGGAAGCTAACCCCCAGACCATAATGAGCCAGTACGTTAAAAGTATTGGTCCATTCCTGAAACCTGAGTAAACGGCCAATATTGACCACTCCCTGGATTCCCGCACCATATTGACTCGTGACGAAGGTACCACGGCTGTCGTCATGGTTCGTAAAGCGGTCATACATTAACCCGAGTTTCATCCCGAAAAATTCATTGATCATATATCTTCCCCCAAGTTCTCCCACGAAGAAATCAGGCGTGGCAGTGTAGTAACCCTGTGTGAAATAATTGTAGGGCCTGTGAAATCCCACTCCACCTTCGATATACCACTGATTGAAGTTATTATTTTCGGTCTGGTTTTCCTGGGCTTTGGCTCCTGCAGCAATCAGTGCAAAAAGCACAGGAACGATCAAAATATGTTTCGCAGCCATAAGTCTCCTAAGTTTAATTATAAGACGACAATCAATAATTTAAGGTTGTATGTCACCTGATAAAAAACGATGTTTCAATAATATTATTATTCTGTATTGCTTAATGATTTTAAATGAACGTGTGATTCAAAAACTTTTAATCATTTTAAAGTTATTCCGGTAAAATGTATAATTTGTAACTTCTGAGAAGGCGCTAAAACCTCCAATTGATTTGATCATGACTGCCAAACATTCAGACAAACCCTGTGATGATTTTCTTAAGTGGGCGCTTCCGCGTATGGATATGCGATGGGAAGGCTTCAGAAAAGTAAGGGGCCAGGTATGCAAGCGCTTAAGAAGGCGGATAAATGAACTGGGCATTAATAGTTTCAATGACTACAAGTTATATCTGCTGGAAGAAAATGATGAATGGCAGGTTGCAGATCAGATGATGCGTATTACAATATCAAGATTTTTCAGGGATAAATATTCCTGGACGGTAATTGAAAACCAGATACTGCCGGAAATTACCACGAGGGCTCTTGAAAACAAACGACCCGTCAGATGCTGGTCGGCCGGTTGCGCATCCGGCGAAGAACCCTACAGCCTTGCTATATTGTGGAAGGAAAAAATCTTACCGGCTTTCCCTGGTGCCCGGTTTGAAGTTCTGGCAACTGATTCTGATCCCTTCATGCTGAAACGGGCTGTTCAGGGATGTTATATACATGGCTCACTGAAAGAGATGCTCCCGGAACTGAAAGAAAGGGCCTTTTCGCTTGAGGGCTCATTCTGGTGTCTTAAGGAAGAATACAGAAGAATGGTTTCTTTTGAACTTCAGGATATCAGGAAAGAGCTGCCGGATGGACCTTTTGATATTGTTTTTTGCAAAAACCTCGTGGCTATGTATTTCAGTAAAGAGATGGCAATCCGCATTTTCAGGGAAATAAGCGAAGTGATGAGAACAGGGTCATACCTGCTACTGGGGAACCATGAAACGATTGCACATGAAGAAATTGAAGAAATAGATATTTATAACAGGGGGGTGAATATATATGTCAGGAATTAAATGTGCGGCCACCATTCCCGGGACTTTTTTACTCCCCGAACCTGATACGGAGGTTGATGCCTCCCATTCCCATACGTATCTGCCGGCTGCCGAGGTCGCCCAGCGGGTACTTTATGAAGGGTTCTATTATGGTGGTATTGTTGCCGCCTGAAATAGTATAACCGAAGGAGAGGTTCAGCAGCCTTGCCGGGTCGAATTGTGAGAAGGGGCCGTAGCTGGCGGTTACATCTGATCTTACTCTTGAACTTAGCTGGCGGTAAGTACCGTCAGCCGGTGAGTAATAAGCCTGGTCAACATACGCGATCTCCTCTCCCGTTATTTTCTGCTGAAGATAGAGCAATGATGAGAACCCTGCCTCGATGTATATTTGCCTGCGGGCAGTTTCCATCAGCTGGTACTGGATGTTAACAGGAATGTCGAGGGCCATGATCTCGAAGGACTGGTTGCTATATGCCTGTTGAGCCATATAGCCTGTCTCTTCCGGCCCCGTGGCATAGTCTTTATAAAGGAAACTCCGGCTTCGAAGCGGCATATTGTCAACCTCGAACTGCTGGTATGCCAGCAGAAGCCCTGATTTAACCGTGAATTGCCTCGAGAGCCTGTACTCGGAACTTGCGCCGGCTGAAAAGCCTATGCCGCTGGCCAGTTGCTGCTCGGCATATGTCAGCATCGGGCCCGCAGCGACTCCCCACCTTAATGCCCTGCTTTCGGCCGGCTCATCAACCGGTAAACCGTAAGCGGGGATGACGGCATCAGCGGTCAGGGTTTCGCGGGTTGCGGGAGCAGCGTCGGCAGGTATTATGTCCGGAACTGCAGCATCATGGGCGATAAGGGCATCTGCGGTGCCGGAAAGGGTATCGGCTGGAGTTGGTTGTGGTATCGCAGCGGCGTGGGCGATGCGTGGTTGTGTGGTGCCGGGAACGGCATCGGAGGTGTCGCGGACCGGGGTTTCTGCCGCGATGGCAGTGGGATGAGAAGATGTATCTGCCAGGTCACGATCAACCGTGTCGCCCGCCGGATCGGGCATAGTCGGGGTTTCTGCCACCTCGGGATCATGCGGGGCGCTTACCAGGGGTTCATGTTCTGATGGGGGCCGGAAGGGTGCCGTGGCGTCCTCTTCCGCGAAAGCGGTATCTGTACCGGCTGTTTCAGCGATCTCATCTCTTTCAGGCCGAATCAGAAGGACTGAAAAGGAGATGATCAGCAGGAGTGCGGCGGCGATTCGCAACAGCCAGGGCATGAGCTGCCTTGTTGCCGGCGAATTCTGCCCGAGCGTGGACTGCATTGCTTCCCATGCACCGGGGTCGAAGGGTTCGTCATGCTTGTCGAATACCTCGCGCACCCTGTCGGCAAATCTTTCATCAAACGGCTTCATGACGGTTGTCTTTGAGGTTTTTATTGTACAGTGCCCTGATCATAGTTTTGGCCCTGCTTAAGGCTGACCGGGAAGTGCCGGGCGATATTCCCAGCATCCCTGCGATCTCATCGTGGTTGTATCCCTCTACTTCGTAAAGGTTGAATATCATCCTGTAATTTTCGGGCAGCCGGTCAAACAGCGCCAGTATCGCTTCAGCACCGGCCGTTATTTCTGTGTCTTGCAGATTGTCGGTTTTCCGGGCTTCGTCAATCTCATCGGCGGAGTCGTAAGCAGTTATCCGGAGGCGGTCCTCCCGGTTTGCCCTGTGGTGGTCTATCGCCGTGTTGACAAGGATCCTCCTGAACCAGGTGCGGAATGGCCTGCTGTCGTCGTAAACTCCTATGTTGTTGAAAACTTTCATAAACCCGTCGTTCAGAATTTCGATGGCATCTTCACGGTTGTATGAGTACCGCAGGCATACCGACATGCCGAAACCGAAATAGAGCCTGTACAGCAACTCCTGGAATCGCCGCTTCCCGCGCCTGCATCCCTTTATTATCTCCTGCTCAGTATATTGCCTGCTGGTCAAATCTGCAGTTTATTTGGTGTTATGACACATCCTATTATACTGCAATATACTCAGTTTTATTATTCATAATCACCTTAAGCATTTGTTTGCAAATGTTTCAATACGGCACGATAACCGGTAATACATCGGAGCGGGAAGATCTTCTCATTGTCCGATCCTTATCTTGATTCGCGCTATGATGCTGGATCTGCTGGCTGGATCGAATACCCCTGTCCCCAGGATTCTCCAGCCATCGCCGTTATCAACTCCCATTCCCGGCATGTAACTGT
>SLMM01000140.1 GCA_007133565.1 Bacteroidales bacterium | reverse complement strand
GGTGTTGCTGTCACACAAAAACCTTGTTAGTAATTTTGTTGCTGCGGCCGGAGTTTTCAGACTCGGGCCGGATGACCGCTACCTTAACATACTTCCTCTTTGCCATGTAGGAGGCCGATTGGGCAATTATCAGACCCAGTATTCGGGAGCATGCATATACTATGCCGAGAATATGGGCACCATTGCCGTAAATCTTAGGGAGATCAAAGCAACGGGATTCGATGCGGTGCCACGCATCCTTGAAAAGGTCTTCGACAATGTTATGGCTAAAGGGAGAAGCCTTAAAGGGATAAAGCGATACCTGTTCTTCTGGGCGGTGGATCTGGGACTTCGTTATAAACCTTTCGGGGAAAACGGCCGGCTGTATGAGCTCAGGCTGAAGATAGCTGATAAGCTGATATTCAGCAAATGGAGGGAAGCCCTCGGGGGCTGTGCCCGACTGGTGGGTTGCGGGGGTGCCAGCCTGCAACCGAGGCTCGAGAGGGTCTTCTGGGCAGCGGGGATAAGGATCCTGAATATGTACGGCCTGACCGAAACATCACCCATCATAACGATCAACCGGCAGGAAAGAGCTCTTTGCAGACTGGGTACGGTGGGAGCCCTTATTGACGGTGTAGAGCTAAAGATTAACGATGACGGAGAGATACTGACCCGGGGCGATAATCTTATGATCGGATATTATAAAGATGAAAAGCTTACCAGGGCTGTTATAGATGAGGAGGGGTGGTTCCATACCGGCGATGTGGGGAACCTGGTGGAGGGGAAGTTCCTGAGCGTAACGGACAGGAAAGGGGAGATATTCAAGCTTTCCAACGGTAAGTTCGTTGCTCCGCAGCCTATTGAAAACAAACTTAAGGAATCGGCTTTTATAGACCAGGTTATGGTGGTGGGAGAGCACCAGAAATTTGCCAGTGCACTGATATTGCCCGACTTCAAGTACCTGAAGGAGTGGTGTGAATCGCAACAGCTTTATTCCGGGCAGGATAATTCTGAGCTTATCTGTTTGAAGGAAGTGAGAGAAACTTTTAACACCGAAATAGCAAAATTGAATAAATCACTTTCCGAACCGGAAAGAATTTTGCGTTTTCGTTTTGTAACGGACGAATGGTCGCCGCAGACGGGCGAACTGTCTGCCAGCCTTAAACTGAAAAGGAAGGTTATCGAATCAAAATACAGGGAATTACTCGACAATATATACAAGAGACAACCAGATGCAGATAAAAGAAATAAACAACAAGAGCGATAAAAAGGCTTTTCACGATGTGGCCCGTATCATATATAAAAATGATCCTGTCTGGGTTTGTCCGCTGGATAAAGAGATCGAGTCCATCTTTGACCCGGTGAGAAATGTCTATTTCAACCATGGCGAGGCCACCCGCTGGCTGCTCTATGATGATAAAAACCGGCTTATTGGAAGGGTGGCGGCCTTTATTGACCGTAATACAGCTTACAGGCAGGATCAGCCGACAGGAGGAATGGGTTTTTTTGAGTGCATTAACGACAAAGAGGCTGCCTTCCTGCTGTTCGACACTGCCAGGGAATGGCTCAGGGAGAGGGGGATGGAGGCAATGGACGGACCGGTGAATTTTGGCGAAACGGATAAATACTGGGGTTTGCTGGTGGACGGGTTTACGCATCCCTCCTATGAAATTGCCTATAACCACCCTTACTACCAGGAGCTCTTCGAGTCGTACGGCTTTCAGACATACTACAAGCAGGAGGGTTTTCACCTTGACATGACAAAGGAACTTGCCCCTAAATTTGTGAAGATTGCCGAATGGGTTGGCAAAAAGCCCGGCTACAGCTTCAGGCATTTCGAATGGGGAAACGCCGATAAATTTATTATGGATTTTGCAGAGGTGTTCAACACGGCCTGGGCATCGTTCAAAGAAAATTTCGAACCCCTGGAGCCGGCATATATCAAGAAGACCATCCAGAAGGCCAAAGCGATCATTGACGAAGAATTTATCTGGATAGCATACCATGAAGAGAAGCCAATTGCCATCTACCTTATGTACCCCGACGTGAACCAGATCCTCAGGAAGCTGAACGGAAAGCTCACCCTGCCTGCCATGCTGAAATTCCTCTACCTGAAAAGGAAAAAAACCATGACCCGCGCCAGGGGAGTGCTGATGGGGGTGATACCCCAGTACCAGAACAAGGGGATTGAGTCGGCCCTGGCGCTCGCCGTGTCAAGGGTCATGGCCAAAAAACCCCACTACACTGAGATTGAATTTTCGTGGGTAGCGGACTTTAATCCCAAAATGCGCAAGATATGGTTTGCAATAGGAGCTGTTCCCGCAAAAAATTATATAACCTACCGGTACCTTTTTGACCGTGACAAGCCATTTAAGAGGTATCCTATACCAAAACTTAACAATTAACCGATCTGCAATGAAATACGACGTAATCATCATAGGAGGGGGACTGGGTGGCCTTACGGCCGGAGCCAAACTGGCCAAAGAAGGTAAAAAGGCCCTCCTGCTTGAACAGCATGACCGGCCGGGTGGCTGTGCCACCACTTTTCGCCGGAAGGATCTTACCCTTGAAGTGGGACTTCATGAGATGGACGGACCTCATGCAAAGGACCTCAAAGTAAGGATTTTCAGGGATCTGGGACTGAATGACCGTGTGACGCTGCTGGGCCTGCCCGAGTTTTACCGTTTTGTGAACGGCAGACAGGATGTGGTGGTCCCCCATGATCCCGATCAGGCGCAGCAGAGGCTGAATAAACTGTTTCCCGCTGAGGAGAAGGGGATAAAAACCTACTTTGATCACGTTCTTAACTCACGTAAGATCCTGGCCGAAGCGGCCGGCAAGCCGGAAAAGAGTGTGGGGGACTTTCTCGATGAGCATATTGGCAATGAGGACCTTAAACTGATCCTGCTCGGCAACCTGGGCTATTTCCATGATGACCCCTATTCGCTGTCGCTCAACTATTACCTTGTTGCACAGGGAAGCTACTACGGAGGTAATGCCAGTTATGTAAAGGGTGGTTCGCAAAATCTTTCCAATGCCCTGATGGCAGTGATAGAAGAGAACGGGGGCACGGTAAAGCTGAACTGCCTCTGCAGGGAGATAATCTTTGAAGGCTCTCTGCCGGCAGGCGTTCGCTATGAAGAGTCCGGGGGAGGGTCAGGGAGTATTGTTACCGCTAATGCAGCGCAGATCATTGTGAACGCTTCGGTTCCGGGACTGGCACGGGAGCTGCTGCCGGGGGAGAGGGGAAAGATACTGGCTGAAAAGATCAGGGATAATAAACCGGGCGCCTCCCTTCTTACCGTCTATTTCGGGTTCAGGAGATCGCTGAAAGAGACTGGTAACCGCTACTACTCGACCTTTGTTTTTGACCCGTCTGTCAGGGCACAGAAAGATATAATAAAAAACAACCATGAAGGCTTCGAAACCCGATGCTTTACGCTGGTGGACTACAGTCAGTTGGACTCCGCCCTCGCCCCGGAAGGCAAAGGGGTGGGTGCCGTATGCTGTATTGACTATGCTTCTGAATGGGAGGGCGCCGACCGGCAGTCTTACCTGAAGAAAAAAGAGCGGGTGGCTGAAATCTTTACTGCAAGGTGTGACAAGATTATACCGGGATTTAAAGATGCGGTTGAGTATGTTGAGGTTGGGACACCCCTGACGGTCAGGCGCTACACTCTGAACCCGGAAGGCGCCGTGTACGGTTTTGCCCAAAACCCCGGCAAATCCACCGCATACCTGTCCGCGCTGCCTGACAACATTCATATCGCCTCAGCCTGGGGAAAATTCGGCGGGGGATTTTCGGGATCCATCTACAGTGGTTACATGACGGCGATGGATATTCTGAGGAAAAGAGGATGAACCTGGTCAGTAGTCCTTTATACAACGGACACCTGGTCCCGCTGCCCGCTGGCTGTTAGTCATATTTGCAAAATTATCGCCTATCATCAGGCTCCGGCGACGTAAATAATTGAAGAATAATCACCTTGATCTGCTACGAATTGTATTGTTTATTTGGTATTTTTACACAAAAGATATTTAATTATGCTGACAAAAAATAAAGTTAAAAAGTCTATTGAAAATCTTCCTGATTCCTTTTCTATTGACCAGTTAATTGATCAGCTGATTTTTCTGGAAAAAATAGAAGAAGGTATAAAGCAATCAGAAGAGGGCAGGGTAATATCCAATGAAGATATTAAAGTAATAATTGATAAATGGTCAGGTTAGTCTGGACAGAGATATCAATGCAGGATCTGAAAGATATGCTTCTATTACCATCCATAAAATAACCAATCATTATGTTTTCAGGAATTGTTGAGCTGGCGGCCCCGGTGGTGGCGCTGGAAAAAGATAAGGGAAACCTCCATATCACGATGGAGTGCCCGTTTGTTGATGAGCTGAAGGTGGACCAGAGCATCTCGCATAACGGGGTGTGCCTCACCGTGGTGCGCAAGGATGAAAAGACCTACACGGTAACAGCAATAAAGGAGACGCTGGAGAAGTCGAACCTGGGACTGCTGGAGATTGGCTCCAAGGTGAACCTGGAGCGCAGCCTGAGGGCCGACTCGATGGTTGACGGCCACTTCGTGCAAGGGCATGTTGACCAGACGGCAGTCTGCACCGAGGTGCGGGAGGCGGACGGAAGCTGGTACTTCCGCTTTGAGTATGAGCCCACGGGCGACAACATCACGGTGGAGAAAGGCTCGGTGTCGGTTAACGGGGTGAGCCTTACGGTGGTGAACTCGAGGGACAAATCGTTCGAGGTGGCGATAATACCCTATACCTACGAGGTAACGAACTTCCACCAGATTGAGCCGGGCACGGTGGTGAACCTTGAGTTCGACATCATTGGCAAGTACATCACCAAGATAGTGCGCCAGATAATGGCGGAGCAGCAAAAGTAGGGACGGCCGCTTTCCTGAAATGTCACTTTTTCTCTGATATGACCCTTTTTATCCGGGGAATTTTTACCTTCGCTTAGGGTAATTATGGTTTGATATTGAGAATTATCTCAGATTATCTCTAAAAATTATGATGCAATATCTTCTTTCTCTGCCGCGGGGACTGGTTCCGTGCTTTCATTCTCTTGAGAACAGGGAGCATGGCACCTGGTTCGTTGATTCAGATCCGGAAGGCAGGGCCCTGGGATCCGGGGGAGGAACGGCGCATCTTTTATCCCGTTGCTGGCAGGAAGATGGTGATGGTAACAGCTTCCAGTCCTGGCTCACTAACAGGAAACGGATCGTTATTCATGCAGGAGGAAAGAGCCGCCGCCTGCCGGCTTATGCGCCGGCAAGCAAGATACTGACACCGGTGCCTGTTTTTCGATGGAAAAAGGGTCAGCGGATAAACCAGAAACTTCTGGATATTCAGATACCGTT
Organism: Bacteroidales bacterium; assembly: GCA_007133565.1. GTDB lineage: Bacteria > Bacteroidota > Bacteroidia > Bacteroidales > PUMT01 > PXAP01. The sequence continues at coordinate 4,393 of SLMM01000140.1, read as the reverse complement.
TTATGAGAAGATCCTCAGAATGGCGCCTCCGGGACTGAACACACTGATTGCCAGCGGCGACATCCTCATACTTAACGACGAGGATACGGGCCCTCTGCCTGATGCCGACATCGTGGTATTCGGCACATGGGAGGAGGCCCACAAATCCTCCAGGCACGGGGTCTTTTTCTGCAACAGAAACAAGCCCGGAGAGCTTGCTTTTATTATGCAGAAACCATCGCCGGAGAAAATCCAGGATCTGACATCATCTTACCTCTTTATGATGGATGCAGGGGTTTGGCTTCTGAGCTCCAGGGCAGTAGGCCGCCTTATGGCTGCATGTGGATGGGATAACCAAACTGAAAGGTTCAGCAATAACGACAATATTGCCGACTACTACGACCTTTATGGAGAGTTCAGCAGGTTTCTCGGCAATGAACCGATGGAAGTCAATGCACTCCTAAATGATCTTACCACCGCGGTGGTTCCGCTCCGGGCGGGCTCTTTTTACCACTACGGAACAAGCAACGAGCTGATAGATGCTACCTTCAGGATACAGAACAGGGTACCCGACCAACGCAGTGTGCTACAGAAAGGGATAAAAAGGCATCCCGATATCTTTATAATGAATTCATCTTATGACGGTGAGTTTGGGAATGAACACGGCAATATATGGATCGAAAACTCACATATCAGCAGTGGGTGGAACTTTTCAAACGACCACGTTTTTACTGGTATACCCGTTAACAAGTGGCAGCTAAACATCCCACGGGGAACCTGTATTGATATTATTCCGGTGGATAATGAAAAATGGTGTATCCGGCCATACGGCATGGAAGATACTTTCATTGGTGTTGCCGGAGAAGGATCCGCTTCCTGGCTGAACAGGCCCCTGTTTGAATGGCTGGAAGGTCGTGGTTTGAGCCTTGAGGCGGCAGGGATAGATGCCGGCATCGATATCCACGACGCTCCCCTTTTTCCTGTTGTAAGCATGGATAGCGGTTTTGGGGGACTTTTACAGTGGATGATTGATGGTACTGCTGATAAGGACAGGTTCAGTCACGCATGGACAGGTTCGGAACGTTTATCAGCATCCATGATACCGTCAAGGACAAACCTGACACGTCTTTACAGACAGAGGGATGAGTTTCTCGCAAGTATCTTGCCACTTCTCGAAAAAAATCATAAAAAGAGCATTTTCTATCATCTGGATCTTGACGACCTGAGTGACCTTTACGATAAACATGATGTGCCTGCCCCCGGGATGCTAAATGAGGGGGCCTCGCCAATGAACCGGGTCCACAACAGGATGTTTCTCGCGAACCTTAGCAGGAAAAAGGACGGGGTCTGGCAAGGTTTTGAACAGGATTCGTTCAGGCTGCTACGGGAAAGCATTATTGAAAATACCGATCTCAAATATGCCCGTCCGATAAAGAATGTACTCGACGACCAGATACTCTGGGCCAGAAGTCCCGTCAGGCTCGATCTTGCAGGCGGGTGGTCGGACACACCCCCGTATTGCATCATCAATGGGGGAAGGGTGGTTAATATGGGTGTTGACCTGAATGGCCAGCCTCCCATCCAGGTCTATATTACCCCCACAGGCTCGGATTGCATCAGGATCAAATCGATCGACCTTGGCCAGGAGGCCCTGATAGCCGAATATGCCGACCTTGAGGAACACGGTGTTGGATCCGGGTTTGCAATTGCCAGAGTGGCGCTGATGCTGTCGGGCTTTCATCCTTCGTATGGAGCGCCTTATTCTGCCCTGAAGGAACAATTGAAGGATTTCGGTGGCGGTTTTGACATTTCTCTTCTGGCTGCTGTGCCTAAGGGATCGGGGCTGGGTACGAGCAGTATTCTTGCTGCCACACTACTTGGTGTACTGGCCGAGTTCTGCGGGTTGAAAAGCGACCATGTTACTCTCGGAAACAAAACCCTGGTTCTTGAGCAGATGCTGACCACAGGAGGAGGCTGGCAGGACCAGTATGGTGGTATTTTATCGGGGATCAAACTTATCGAAACCACTGCCGGTTTCAAACAAGTGCCTGAGATACAATGGTTGCCGGACAATATTTTCCAAAACCAGGAAAACAGGGCATGCATGCTGCTATATTATACCGGTGTTACAAGAGTTGCCAAGAATATCCTGGGCGAAATAGTAAGGAGAATATTCCTCAACCATAGCAACACGCTCGACCTGATTAACCAGATATCGCTGAATGCAGGGAGGATTGCAGATGCACTGAGAAAAAGCTCCTGGGACTACTTTAATGAGAGTATTGAATATAGCTGGGATCTGAACTGCAGACTTGACAAAGGCACCAGTCCGGGCAGTATTAAAAAAATTATTGATCCGATAGAACCCATGCTTGCATCCAAGAAACTTCTGGGGGCAGGCGGAGGGGGCTACCTGCTGATGATAGCCAAAGATCCTGATGCCGCAGGCAAAGTAAAGAAACACCTTTCAGAAAACGTGCCTAATAACAAGGCTCGTTTTGTCGAATTCAGCCTGTCTGCAAACGGCATGACCATCACCAAAAGCTGATATTGCTGTTCCCTGCTTCCAGATAATTTGCCGGTAGTTAACGCCCCCCGGAACCCGGGGAGGGAATAAAAACCACTCTGGTGGAATTGGTTCATAAGATAATGGCGGAGCACCAGAAATAGGGGCAGCAGTCTAGCCGGGCCAAGGGTTGGGTAGGCTGTTAATCAGGCTTGGCGCTGGTTCTGTGGCTAATCAGGTCAGGCGCTGGTTCTGCGGCTAATCAGATGTGCCACTGTTTATAAGGCTTATACGTTTTCCGGAGCATCAGGTGAACTGGTGGAGCATGGCAGAACGTATGACGGTATTATTGTATTTTCAAAATAAAGTCACTAATTTTGCAGTCAATGTACCCTTTTAGGGGACTTAGAATGCAAAATATGTTAGCAATTGAGCGAATACGTTCGGAAATATCAGCCGATGTGTTTGACTACACCCATCTGGTGTCGGCATTGTCATCATATAGTAATCCACGAAAGGTAATTTCCACCTTGCTGCGAAAAGGTCAAATCTTAAGGATCAGAAAAGGTTTGTACGTTTTCAGTCCGCTCTGGCGCAAGAAGCCTCTAAACAAGGCATATATTGCGAATATTATATATGGCCCGTCTGTTGTAAGCCTTGATTATGCACTTTCATGGTATGGGTTGATCCCTGAAGGGGTTACTCAGATCACGTCAGTTACTCCCGGGCGGTCCCGGGAATATGAAACCCCTCTGGGAAGGTTCAGTTATACCAGGGTACCGCAAACATTGTTCAGTAGAGGCATTGAGATATTTAAAACCGATGATCTCACATGGATGATGAGCCTTCCCATAGCCTCACTTGTCTGCAAAGCATGGATTGATAAAAGGTTCAGGCCTACCTCTCCCGGTTCATATAATTCCTACCTTTTTGATGATTTAAGGATTGATGAAGAGACACTGATAAGGTATTACCAGAAAGAAAAACCCGAAATACCTGAAAATATGATGCCAAGAAAAATTAAATGGCTGTATATATTTCTGGAAAAAAAATTTAACCGTTTATTATGAGCCTGATAAGAAAACTGTTGCCTGAAAATTTACCTGAATCGGGCGAAGGAATAATAAACGCCTTGAGGGAGGCTCTGCAGTCATTGGCGCTGCTTGCATTGTGGCGTGGTCGCTTTTTTGAGCAAGCCGCTTTCTACGGTGGCACATCCCTTCGCATTTTGTATGGATTAGACAGATATTCGGAAGATCTGGATTTCTCATTACTGCAACCCTCTTCTGATTTCTCTTTAAGTAACTATGAAAACTTCCTCCGCAATGAATTCAACGCATTCGGGCTTAACCTTACTTTTAGCGTAAGGCAAAGAAGCAGTGAACGGGCAATTGAATCAGCTTTTCTGAAAACAAATACGTATGAGTGCATGTTGAATATTGAAACACCCGCTGAAATTATCAATACGGTACATCCGGGTTCTTTGCTTAAAATCAAACTGGAAATCGACACTAATCCTCCCCCTGAATTCAACACAGAAATAAAATATGTATTCAGGCCTCTTCAATATGCCATAAGAAGTTATACCCTGCCTTCAATGTTTGCCGGCAAAATTCATGCAATGCTATACAGAAAATGGAAAAGCCGGGTTAAAGGCCGCGATTGGTATGATTTTGCCTGGTTTGTCTCCATGGGTTCAAGTGTTAACCTTAAACATCTTGAAGAAAGGATGAAACAAACCGGACACTACAATAGTGACAGGCCTTTGACTTCAGGTAACTTGAAAGAAATGTTGATTGATGCTGTTGACAAACTGGATCTTGATCAGGCCAGAAAAGAGGTAGCTCCTTTTGTTGACAATCCTTCAAGTCTTGAAATCTGGTCTAAAGATTTTTTCAGGGAAGCGGT
>SLMM01000186.1 GCA_007133565.1 Bacteroidales bacterium | reverse complement strand
GTTCAGGGCAAATGGATGGATGCTGATTCCTTTATCTTATAACAATTATTATATGACAGCTTACCTGAGGCTGGTCAGGTATAAAAACCTGCTAATAGTTGCTGCAACACAGTACCTTATGAGGTTTGCCATAATGCAGCCTCTACTCTCCGTCAATGGTTTTGAACTTCAGATGGGTGAACTTCAGTTTTTCCTTCTGGTTATGTGTACGGTTCTGATAACCGCTGCGGGTTATGTAATCAATGATTATTTCGATACCCGCACCGATATGCTCAACCGTCCTGAAACAGTGGTCGTAGGCCGCCAGATACCCAGACGGGTAGCGATAATATTACATTGGATACTCAATTTTGCAGCCCTGTTATTAGGTTTTTACCTTGCTTTTTATGTTGGAGTGCCATTGCTTGGGTTCGTATTTGTATTCGTTGCCGGGTTACTCTGGATCTATTCAACGACCTATAACCGGCAGTTTCTGACAGGAAATCTGATAATTGCATTTCTTACCTCCATGGTGCCGGTGATGGTTGTACTTTTTGAAATCCCCCTCCTGAACAGGGAATATGGTGAAATACTCCGGTCATACCAGACCAGCTTCAGTTTTATTCTTGCATGGGTAGGCTCGTTTGGATATTTTGCTTTCCTGACCACACTTATCAGGGAACTTATAAAGGATATTGAAGATTTTAAGGGCGATGTAAGGCAGGGTAGGAGGTCTGTTCCCATAGTTCTGGGTATCAGGAATACCAAGATCATTATTGGGGGACTGATCCTGGTGGTGCTGATATCGCTCGGGTTTCTCTATTATGTTTACCTGCGGGTTGGTTTTTATGGAGAAACAGACTACCTGAGCCTTGCATGGTTTGTGGTTTTATTGCTGACACCCCTTGCTTTGCTGTTTTATCGTGTGATCAACGGGGTGAAAAAAAAGGATTACACTTTTGCCCACAGGCTGGCAAAGCTGATAATGTTGTCAGGATTGCTGTATTCCCTGCTGGTAAGGTATATTGTCCTGACCGGTTTTTAGTACGTTATATGATCCAGTTGAGTGAAAAGTTCAGAGATACCCGGATTGTGCTGGCATCAGGCTCACCGAGAAGGCAATATCTGCTGGGAGAGCTTGGAATCCGGTTTGAGGTTGCGGCCAATACCGGGATTGACGAAAGCTGGCCGCCGGGAATGGACAAAAGAGAAATACCTGTACATCTTGCTGAGAAGAAGTCCGCCGCTCTAAATGGCATTGTAAACAATGATACACTTCTTATAACAGCCGATACTATAGTCTGGTGCCGGAAAAAGGTGTTGGGCAAACCATCAGGCCGCGATGAAGCAATAAATATACTGAAAGAGCTTTCCGGAAGGAGACATGAGGTTATCACAGGGGTATGCCTCAGAAACCCCGCGAAAACCGTTTCATTCTTTTCTGTTACCAAAGTAGCATTCAGGAATCTCCGGAATGAGGATATCTCCTGGTATGTTGACAATTGCCGTCCGTACGACAAGGCAGGGGCTTACGGCATACAGGAGTGGATCGGGTATATAGGTGTTGAATCGATTGAAGGATCTTATTTTAATGTGATGGGGCTTCCGGTTGATATGCTTTATGCTGAATTGCTGAAGTTTTGAGGGAATAAAACAGTCTTTATTTAATCCGGGTTTAAATTTAATTCATGCCTGCAAAAGGCCAAAAACATGATTTTTATTATGGTTTCGATCTGATGCAAATAATAAATTTAAAACTGCAAATTAAAGAACGCGTGTTTATTTTAGTGTTACAAATATAACAGTGTTAAAAATATAACAGATAAATTTTTGATAATTATTAATTAAAAAGAAAACGATGCCAGAAGTTCAGGAATTAGTAAAAAGTTTGGCCGATAAGTATGGCAGGAAAAGAGAGAACCTCCTGCATATTTTGCAAGGCATAGTTGAGCAGGAAAGATACCTGTCTGATGTGGCTCTTACCGAGGTTGCCCGCGAACTTGATCTGTCCGCAGCACAGGTATACGGAACTGCAACGTTCTACACCTTTCTTGATACCGAACCGAGGGGTAAGTTTGTGATCAGGGTGTGCCGCACCATCACTTGCGACATGAAAGGCAAGAACAGGATCATCCAGGCAATTGAGGATGCGCTCAAGATCAGGCTTGGTGAAACAACCCAGAATAACAAGTTCACGCTCCTCGAAACAAATTGTATGGGATGGTGTCATGAAGGTCCCGCGATGCTTATAAATGACCAGGCATACACCAAACTTACCGAGGAGAAGGTGATCGAGATCATAAACGATTATGCAAAAAAATAAATAAAAACAAAAAAAAGGAGAATCTCGCCATGACATATAACAAGTTAAAGAGGATTGACCTTATCTTCCATGAGGATTGCGATTGCAGCCAGGTGCTTGAAAAGACCTTCAGCAAGAGCAATGATGAGATCATAAATGATATCCTGGAATCGGGCCTCAAGGGGAGGGGCGGTGCCGGATTTCCCACAGGCCTGAAGTGGAAATTCACAGCCGAACAGCCAGCAGATGAGCGTTTCGTGATATGCAACGCCGATGAAGGAGAGCCCGGCACCTTTAAGGACAGGGAGATACTGTTCAAGGTGCCCAGCAAGGTGTTTTCCGGTATGGCTGTGTGCGCCAAAGTAATAGGTGCCAAAAAAGGCTATATCTACCTGAGGGGGGAATACAGGTTCCTGCTTCCACAGCTGAGTAAGGCACTGGATGTTTTTCATAAGGAAATAAAGGATCTGCTTGATTTTGAAATCATCATACAGATGGGAAGCGGGGCCTACATATGCGGAGAGGAGAGCGCCCTGTTTGAATCTATGGAAGGGAAGCGCGGGGAGCCGAGGAATAAACCTCCGTATCCGACTGTTGCAGGCTTCAGGGACAAACCAACCGTTATCAATAATGTCGAGACTCTTGTATATGCCTTCATGATCTGCAAGCACGGACCGACTAAATTCAAGGAGCTTGGCACTTCAGACTCCCGCGGGTCAAAGGTGTTCTCCATTTCAGGAGATACTCCAATTGCAGGAATCTATGAACTGGAGCTGGGTATGTCTCTCGATCATTTTGTCGAGGAATTCGGCGACGGCGATACCAAGGCGGTACAGGTAGGGGGAGCTGCAGGCTTTTGCGTACCGAGAAAAAAATTCAGGGATACCATAATAGGATTTGAAGGAGTGCCCACCGGAGGATCAATGAAGGTGTTTAACTCATCGCGGTCAATGTATAATGTTCTGCACAATTACCTTGAATTCTTCGAGGAGGAGTCATGTGGCCAGTGCACACCCTGCAGGGTCGGGTGCCAGCAGCTTATCAAAGGTATTGAGGCTGTCAAAAAAGGTGAGCAGAAAGCGGCATACCTGGATCAGCTGCTCAAGCTGAGCGAAACCATGAAGCAGGCTTCGAAATGCGGACTGGGACAGTCGGTTGCCAACTCTTTTTCATCAATAGTTGAGAACTTCAGGGAAGAGATGATATATTAATTTGCAATAAAACCATTAAAAATAGAAAAATGGCTAAGAATATAAATATAAAAATAGACGGTGTTGATGTTCAGGTTGAAGAGGGCAGGACAATACTTGATGCAGCCAGGGCCATCAATGTAAATGTACCCACCCTGTGTTACCACGAGGACCTGTGTGTTGCAGGTAACTGCCGTGTGTGCGTTGTTGAAGTGGCAGGAGCAAAAGCCCTGGTAGCTTCATGCGCCATGCCGGTGTCGGAAGGGATGGAGGTTCTGACAAACACACTGAAGGTTAGGGCTGCAAGAAAGAACATCATCGAACTGCTTCTTTCAGAACATAATGCCGATTGTACCAACTGTTACAAGAACAAACAGTGTGAACTGCAGGATCTTGCAAGCGAATACAAGACTTCGGGAGAACAGATATATCTTGATCTTGTTCCCCTGAAAAACTATACAATCGATGATTTTTCGCCTTCGATCATTAAGGATGACAGCAAGTGCATCCGTTGCCAGCGTTGTGTGCGGACATGCGAAGAACTCCAGCATGTAAGCGCCCTCGGTGTTGCCTATAAGGGTGACAAGATGAAGATATCCACTTTCTTTGAGAATTCGATGTTTGATGTGGTCTGCACCAACTGCGGCCAGTGCATCAACCGGTGCCCGACAGGGTCTCTCATAGAGCGCAACTACGTGGATGAGGTATGGGAAGCCATATATGACGAGAAAAAGCATGTGGTGGTACAGACTGCTCCTGCCACAAGGGTTGCTCTTGGTGAGGATCTGGGGCTGGAGCACGGCCGGGTAGTGACAGGTAAAATGGTTGCCGCCCTTAAGAGGGTTGGCTTCGATTCGGTACTTGATACTGATTTTACTGCCGATTTGACAATCATGGAGGAGGGCACAGAGCTGCTGACCAGGCTGAAAAAGGCGCTGGTGGACAAGGATCCCACAGTGAAACTGCCCATGGCAACATCCTGCTCACCAGGCTGGATTAAATTCATAGAGCATACATTCCCGGAGTACCTGGATAACCTGTCAACATGTAAGTCACCGCAGCAGATGTTCGGTGCCCTTGCCAAGACATATTATGCACAGAAGAGGGGTCTTGATCCCGAAAATATAGTTTCGGTTTCCATTATGCCCTGCGTTGCCAAGAAATTTGAGGCTGACAGGCCTGAGATGCGGAGCAGCGGCTATAAGGACGTCGATTACGTGCTCACCACCCGTGAGCTGGCAAGGATGATCAAACAGGCAGGACTGGATTTCAATTCACTTCCTGACGATAACTATGACAGTATAATGGGTGAATCAACCGGTGCCGGGGTTATCTTTGGCGCTACCGGCGGTGTTATGGAGGCTGCCCTGCGTACTGCTTATGAGATCGTAACCGGACGCGAGGTACCCTTCGAGAATTTAAATATAACACCGGTACGCGGCATGGATGGTGTAAAAGAGGCCACCGTTAAGATAGAGGGTACGTTGCCGGACTGGAACTTCCTGGAGGGAGCGGAGCTCAAGACTGTTACTGCTCACGGACTGACTAATGCCAAATCTGTGATGGAGAAGGTTAAGTCGGGCGAGGCCGATTACCACTTTATCGAGATCATGGCCTGCCCCGGTGGCTGTATAGGTGGCGGCGGACAGCCTATACCCACAAACATGGAGGTACGCAAAAAGCGCACCGAGGCGATTTATATGGAAGATACAGGCAAACCGTTAAGGAAGTCGCATGAGAACCCGGAAGTTGTCACAATTTACAAGGAATTCCTCGGAGAGCCATGCGGACATAAGTCACATGAGCTTCTGCATACCCATTACAAGGCACGGAACAGGTACTAAGCCCTCAATTGATCCTGAATATCCAAAGGCCGTTCATGCGAACGGCCTTTGTTGTTGTATAACAGAACCCCCAACATGTGATCACCTGCCCTGGGTATTACAGGTATTTCCTGTACTCATCAGGCAGGTCAAAATACTGCCTGTATTTTTCGCTGTCGGGACCCAGTTCCTCTTTTTCCTTGTCACGCATCCGGTAGGTGCACTTTTCTCCGGCTATTCCTGAGAAAAAGATCTCATATTCAGCACCTTTTTCATCTACCATGAAGATCCTGACAAGCTTTTCGTTTTCTGTGTGGTTAAGCCTTGCATGGCAGATGGGACAGTAGAAAAGGTACTCTTCACCTTCCTGGATGTCGAAGTCGGGATGATGCTCAGTCGTGTAGTCACCCAATTCGGGGCTGAGAAAGATGAGGCCGTACTTGTTATCCCTGGTTTTGGCAGAAAACACAAGTTTGTTACCTATTCTCAGGTGTCCCCTGCATACTGTGCAATGATAGTCATACTCCATTGTTACCTCCGGTTTTTGTTAGAAATTGATTGACCTTGCCATATTTTGTGATGGATTTGTCGCTGAACGGCTTCCGGAAAATGAGTTTATCAGTTCTGTAATATTTTTTACCGCTTTTATTACCGGTCCGCTCATCTCTTCGCCAAAAGTCACATCAAAGGGCTGGACACCCAGAACATAAACAGGCATAAGAAATAGTTCCGATAGTTTGGCAAATGAGATATTGTGTGTACCTGTGGTAAGTCCGGTCATTTCATCAACCCCTGCAAGTCGCCAGAAACCAGGCTGCCGGCCAAAATCGGCTGCATCGGCAATGACAAGAATATCGGGGGCAAGCGAGTTGATCTTGCCGATATGGTTCTCTATGCCCATCTCAACCGGGAGTCCCGATATCCGGCCGTTATCCCTGATGCCTGTGGCTATATATACACCCGCACCGTCATCCTTTTTAAGGACATTACCTACACCGGCAAATAGTATCGTTTTATCTTTCCCGGCCAGGATCTGGCCCAGGGTCAGTTTATTTTCCAGTCTAATGTTCATGGGCCAAGAGTTTTTACCTGGACCTCCCTGAGACAGTCCGGGCAAAGTATGTTGAACATATCCTTTCTTTTTAAATGGTCAATTACCGGAACATCAGTTTTTAGGGGATCTTCAAGCCGCAATTTCTCATTCAGCATGTTCAGGTTCAGAATTGAGGCGAATGCTTTCGGGCCCAGCTTGCCGTGCAGGTAAAACAGGTGCTGCCTGGTGGTAATGATAGCACTGCAGTTTTCACACACCAAAAGATCCCTTTCCTGGTATTCGATAACCTCTTTTCTGTCGGTTACCGCCAGGTCAAAGATCTTGTCGGACAGAGTCACACCCTTCCCGGTAATGCAGTGCTCCTGGCACTGGCCACAAAAGAGGCATTTCCCATAATCCCTTGTTATGGTGCGAATTCGTTTTTCCCGGTCGTCCGAAAAAGTTATGGCATGAGAGGGGCAAACGTTGGCGCAGGTCTGGCAGCCTACGCAGTTCTTTTCATCAACCACCGGTTTTCCCCGGTATCCCTCGAAAGGCTGGTGACCCTTACGGGGGAAAGGGCTGGTGTAGGCCGGACTGAAAAGCGAGATGACAGCCTCTCTGATTTCACGCATTTTTGGATACCTCATCTATCTTCTTTTTTGGTAACGGATTGTGGTGACCCGTTATTATTCCTTTTTATCCTGATCATGCTCATCCTTATAGTCGTCATGGATACTTTTTTCTCCCAACCTGATCCCGAACCTGTAGGAACCCTTTGCCAGAGCGTGCGCAGCAACCGTGGCGGTAAAGAAAAGCAAGGGGATTGCTACAAGCGCTTTAATGCCGGTGTTTATGAAACCGTACCGCAGAAGCACGCCCAGCAGTATGCTGCAGGTGCCGAGCGTGACGCATTTGGTAGCGGACTGCAGGCGGTTGTAAACATCGGGAAGGCGAATAAGTCCCACACAACCGAATAGATTGAACAAGATCCCGGTTGCTATAAGTATTGTGCTGATTATTACTGTCAGGTCAGACATGTTATTCATTCAGTTTTCTGTTTTCCAGGTACTTTGCCAGTGTGATAGTGCCGATGAAACTCAGTATTATCCATGCAATGCCTATATCCAGTATAAAGGTCCGCCCGGTCAGTATGGTAAGGATGGCACAGATCCCTACCACCAGTATCCCGAATATATCCAGGCCCACCATCCTGTCGGCAATGGTAGGCCCCCTGATTATCCGGTAAAGGCAGAATGCACATAACCCCGTCTGTATGTAAAGAAGAATTTCCAGCATCTTATTCAAATATTTTCTTGATGTAGTTTTCAAACCTTCCCGATACCTTCCTGGTATACTCAACAGGATCTTCAGAACTTATGTATATCCAGTGCACATACATGTTGTCGTCAACTATGTCAACCGCTATTGTCCCGGGTGTCATGGTAATTGAGTTGGCCAGCATGGTGCGTGCAAAAGCTGATCTGATGTTCAGCTGCACCCTTACAATCCCGGGCTTGATAGGCATTTTCGGATGGAGCACCCGGTAGGCAACATCGAAGTTGGCTTTTATGCACTCCCAGATAAAAATAAACAGGTAAACCACCAGCCAGAAGTAACGTTTCGGTTGCAGCAGTTTTTTAACACCATGAAAGTAGTACCGGCCAAAGAACAGGGTTGACATGGCCGCCACCGCCAGTCCCGTGACAATCGATCCCGGCTCAGCCGACCAGGTAAGCAGCAGCCAGAAGATGAACGATATTATGAACAGGCCTGATTGTCTCATGATCACAGGTTTAGTATTTTCGTTGCATATTCAGTCATTTCAACCAGCGTGTTAACCGCCGGTCCCAGGAATATCTCCCTTATCCCCGGAAAAATGAGCAGGCTGAGTGCCAGGCACAATATTGCCAGGGAGATCATTGATATGCACATTGTTGCAGGCACTTCTTTCGCGTTCGTTGATCCGGGCGACTTCTCATAGAATGCATATCTCTGGAACTTCATGAATGAAGCCAGGGTTATAATGCCCGCTATAACTGCCAGAGATGCGAGCAGGTAGAAACCACCTTTGACTGCAGCCACGATGATTACCAGCTTGCTGAAGAAACCGTTGAATGGCGGCATTCCCGAGATGGCCATAGAGGCGCTGAACGATGAACCCAGCGTTACCGGCATATATTTTGCCAGTCCGCCCATCTTTTTCATATCCCTGGTGCCCACGGCATATTCGATGGCACCCGCATTCAGGAACAGCAGTCCCTTGAACACAGCGTGATTGATCATATGAAACAGTCCCCCGCCGATAGCCAGTGCGGCAACCGCCCTGTCGCCGTCACCCGCCAGCACTATCATGCCCATTCCTACACCGATTACGACATAACCCATCTGGCTGATGCTGTGGTAGGCAAGCAGCCGTTTCAGGTCCCATTGCCCGATTGCCAGCAGTACGCCCACAACCATTGACAGCGCCCCGATAACGGTAATCACTACTGCCAGAGGCGTTTCAGGCTGGAACATGTTGAAGAAAAGCCTTATGATCACATAGACCCCAACAGCCTTGATCAGCACACCCGAAAGCATCGCAGAGATGGGAGAGGGTGCTGATGAGTGTGCATCGGGCAGCCAGGCATGGAATGGTATCAGGGCCGCCTTTATGCCGAACCCGGTGATCAGTATGAGCTGAACGAAGACCAGGAAAGCATCCTGCCGTGCCCCGGCCAGCAGCATCGCAGTGTCGGCAATGTTAAGGGTACCCGTTCTCCAGTAAAGCATAGCAATTCCGAACAAAACCAGCAACGATGCCAGTCCCCCCAGTACCTGGTATTTATAAGAAGCCTCCAGTTCTGTCTTCTCAACCCCGAATGCCACCAGCGCGTAGGATGAAATTACCGATATCTCAAGGAATACATAAAGGTTGAACAGGTCGCCCGACAACACCACACCGTTCATCCCGGCTATCATCAGGCACATCAGCGTGTAGAAAAGGTTCTCGCCAGTGTACCTTTTAATATAGCTGATTGCGTAGAATGCTGAAAACAGTCCCAGCAGGTTTATTATTACAAGCAGGAAGCTGCTCAGTCCGTCCAGCACCATATAGATGGCAATGGGTACCCCCTCTACAGGCTCCCAGCCCCCGACAATATAGGTCTGCATGCCGGCATCCCGCAAAAGGGCAAAAACCGAAAGCCCGGACAGTGCCAGCATGATAAAGCTGGTAAAGATACGCTGAAACCCGTCAACAACTCTTCCGATGACCGGTATCAGAAAAGCCGCAAGAAGAGGTAGTGCTACAAACCATATGATAATTGACGACTCCATTGATCAGCCTTTAAGTTCGTTTATCCTCCTGATATCGAATGTTCCGTATTTTTTGTACAGCCTTATAGCTATTGTAAGAAGCATGGCATTTGTTGCAAGGGCGATCACTATAGCCGTGAGCACCATTGCCTGGGGCAAAGGATC
>SLMM01000011.1 GCA_007133565.1 Bacteroidales bacterium | reverse complement strand
GGTTTATGGTTAAAAATTCAGTAGTTTGCCAGGATCAGCCGGGAACATCCACCTGTCAGGCAGCCGGGAACATCCACCTGTCAGGCAGCCGGGAACATCCACCTGTCAGGCGGTGGCCGGCCTGCGGATGGCAACAAGGACTGACATTACCGCCAGGGCCAGGATTGATATGGCGGCAGCTATCAGAATGGCCCTGTTGCCGGGCCACCTGGCAATGATTATCCCCGTAAGGGCCCATATCACCACAAGCCCGGTAAAGGGGTTCCTGTAGTTATGGAGGACCAGCAGGGTGATGACCGCCCCGGCCAAAACCATGATCACTGCCCATGCCTCTTCTCCGATGCCCCATCCCTGCCAGTTGACGGCTACAAGAAGGGCCGTTATGTTGGCAATGGTGGCAATGCATATCCACCCGAGGTATATACCGAAGGCGGCTTTGGTTATGCCGCCCGCAAAGGGGATAAGCCTGTGGTTGATCATTACCAGTGTTGCAAGAAGCAGGATCATAATGATAAGTGAAAGCCCGGGGAATTGATAGTGCCAGGCCACTATCCACAGTGCATTGAGGATACAGCTGAGGGCAAACAGCCATCCTATGGCTGATACAAGCTCCTTCTTGCCTGAGGTGAATTGAAGAACGCAGAAAATAAGGAGCATCAGGTATATTACTCCCCAGATTGAAAAGGTTAATCCTGCAGGAACAAAAAGGTTCGGGTACTGGGCCGACAGCTCGCCGGTGGTCTTCCCGCCAAGCGGCAGCGCATTTGCAAGGTAGTTCATGACTATCATCAGGGCAAATGCGACGACATTTAATGATTTAATTATCATGTAATTTCCGGATTATAGAGTAAATGTAATGATTTTTTCAAACCAAGTCAACTTATTAACAAGGCAGAGAAAGCGAAATAATAAAAAGGGACCGGGCTGATTCAGTGAAATATCATACAATTCCGGCAAATCCCATGAATGCCAGTGCCAGGAGCCCGGCTGCAACCAGTATGATGGGGTTGCCCTTCATGCCCTCAGGGACATTGACCAGTTCGAGCTGCTCGCGTATTCCTGCGAGGATTACAAGTGCCAGGGTGAAGCCTATTGAGTGTGCCACTGCAAATACAACGCCGCTCATGAGTGTGTACTCGTTCTGTATTACCAGGATTGCGACGCCGAGAATTGCACAGTTGGTGGTCATCAGGGGCAGGAATATGCCGAGTGCCTGGTATAGCGGAGGACTCACCTTTTTGAGGATAATCTCCACCATCTGTACCAGCGATGATATAACCAGGATGTAAGTTATCGTGCGGAGATAGATTAGGTCGAAAGGGATAAGTATGTAGTGCGAAATAAGGTATGTCACGATGGCGGCAACGGTCATTACGAACAGCACCGCCCCGCCCATTCCGGCGGCAGTCGATATCCTGCTTGACACACCGAAAAACGGGCAGAGTCCCAGGAACTGTGCCAGCACTATGTTGTTTACCAGGATTGCTGAAAGTACTATTACTATGTATTCCATGGCTAATTCGTTGTTACTGTTTGTTAAGTTTGTTTGCTAATGCGATCAGGTAGCCCAGCGCAATGAATGCCCCGGGTGCGAGTATGAACACAAGCATGCCGTCGCCCTCTATGAACTGCAGTCCGAATATGGCATTGCTGCCGAGGATCTCTCGTGCTGCACCGAGTAGTGTCAATGCAAAGGTGAAGCCCAGTCCCATACCCGTTCCATCGATTACCGATGACAGCAGCGTGTTCTTTGATGCAAAGGCTTCAGCCCTGCCAAGGACGAAACAATTCACCACGATCAGCGGTATAAACAAACCTAGCTGCTCATGAAGTGCCGGCATAAACCCGGCCATAACCAGGTCGACTATGGTCACGAATGAAGCTATGATAACAATATAGCATGGGATTCTCACCTTGTTTGGCACAAAGTTCTTGATGAGGGAAACAACGATGTTCGACATCAATACCACGAACATCGTGGCAAGGCCCATTCCCATGCCGTTAAATGCAGATGTTGTCGTACCGAGGGCCGGGCAGAGTCCCAGCATCAGGATAAAAACCGGGTTTTCCCTTATAAATCCCTTGGTAAAATTTTTTGCCTGGTCCATAGTTTCAGAGCTTATTTTGAATTTCCTTTTATCGGTTTTGATTGCATGGCTGAGGTTTGTTATTTAGCGTGCTACCTGTTTTCGGCCTGCCGGAAAATGTCCCATGCGCTGCGCACGGCCTCGCAATATGCCCTTGCGGTAATAGTCGCTCCGCTTATATTGTCTATTATCCCTCCGTCTTCCTTAAGCCTGATATTGTCCTCGCCGGGATTCAGTCCGATGAACTGTTTGTAGAAATCCGACCTTGCATTCTCTATAAGATCTCCGTAGCCCGGGGTCTCTTCGTGCCCGAGAACTTCTATGCCGGTGATCACCCCCTCACTGTCGAATCCCACCATAAGTCTTATTGGCCCTATGTATCCTGCTTCTGAATAGATGTCAACTGCCAGTCCGGTATATCTCCTACCCCTTCTTCCGGGAAACACTGTATGTTCATTTCCATTTGCCATAACCAGGAAATCTTCCTGGAGTGGGTTGTTGGCAAAGTCTGCCAGCACCCTTTCAACTGCTTCATCCCTTGAAGGGAGCTCATATGAGACATCGGCATCCTTGTCCATGTAAAGGTCAAAAGCCAGCTGTACCGCTTCACAGTAGGCCCGGGAGCTGATGGTAGTGGCGGTAATACCGTCAACATCGCCGCCATCCTGCCTTAGCCGCAGGCGGAAGTCCTCAGGGTTCTGTCCCTCAAACTGGGCGCTGAAATCTGATTTGTCACTTTCCATCTTATCGCCCAACCCGGGAGTCTCTTTATGCTCGAGCACCTCAATACCATGAATTGTACCGTCGGGCAGTAATCCTACCATCAACCTGATAGTCCCGCTAAAACCCCTGTTGGTAAATGTTTCAACGGCAGTACCCACAAGTTCGCCATCCTTTTTGGCAGGGTAGAACACCAGTTCTCCTCCGGCTGCCTCGATCGTATATCGCTCTTCTGTGGGGTTATTGTCAAAGTCGGGTACCACAGCCCTTATGGCATTATTTTTCCTGGCCGCCCTGGCCATCTCTATCGGCTCCCTGGTAAGTTCATAGATAAATCCGAGTGAAGCTGAAGCAACCAGGGTTACCGTCAGCAGTGCAAGGACCATATTGAAGAAGGTGGATTCTCTTTTAGCCATTTTTTACCTCCTCTCCAAATCTTTTTGGTTTAACATATTTATTTATCAGGGGGACAAAAGAATTCATTATCAGGATGGCGAATGAAATTCCTTCCGGGTATGCTCCGTAAACCCTTATCGCAACAGTTATTACGCCTATTCCTATACCAAAGATCCACATACCTTTTGGTGTCATTGGCGAAGTGGCATAGTCGGTTGCCATAAATACAGCCCCCAGAACCAGTCCCCCTGTTATAAGATGAAATACCGGGTCGGCATTGTCGTAGGGATTTATCAGCCAGAGGATACCTGTGAACAGGAATACTGTAAGGAATATGGATACGGGAATGTGCCATGTGATAATTTTCCTGGCTATCATATATATACCTCCGGCCAGCAGTGCAAGGGCAGATATCTCACCCATGCTGCCGTGGAGGTGTCCTATAAAAAGATCAAGGTATCCTGGTATCTGCTCTACAAGGCGTGATAAGGGCACTCCTGCTGCAAGCCCTTCCTTCATGACTGCCAGCGGGGTTGCTCCTGTCACGGCATCTGTATACTGCAATCTTGAAATGATCGGTTCCGGCCAGCTCGTCATCTGGACAGGGAAGGAGATGAAAAGGAAAACACGGCCTACAAGGGCGGGGTTAAAAGGATTGTTGCCAAGTCCCCCGAATGACATTTTTCCCACCCCGATTGCTACCAGTGCCCCGATGACTATTATCCACCAGGGCATGTTGGTAGGCAGGTTCATAGCCAGAAGCACTCCCGTAACCGCTGCCGATCCGTCGCTCACAGTTGGTTCGGTCTTCATCATGTATTTCTGGATCAGGTATTCAAACATCACACATGAAACGACTGAGATTGCAGTTACTATAAGAGCGCCGATACCGAAAAAATACACCGAGACGAGGAAAGCCGGCAGCAGAGCATATAATACCCCGTACATCAGTTTTTTGACGGTGTCATCCCCGTATGCATGAGGAGAAGGAGATACGGTAATCAATTTATCCATTATTGTTTCCTTGATCTGATAATTTTACTTACGGTTGATTTGCCCAGCCTTATATAGTCGAGCAGAGGCCTTCCCGAAGGGCATATATAGCTGCAGGAGCCGCACTCCATGCAGTCAAGTATCTTTTCCTCCTCTGCAAGATCCCATTTTCCGAATTCCGTGGCAGGCATAAGCAGGTGAGGTTCCAGCCCCATCGGGCAGACTGAAATGCATTTCGCACAACGCATGCAGTTCACTACCGGTTTTCGGGCAGCCTCAGCCGCCGGTATGAGAAGAATTCCTGATGTTCCTTTGGTAACCGGGACTTCCAGGCTGTTGAGTGCCTTGCCCATCATCGGGCCTCCGTTGACGATCTTCCCGGTACTCTCAGGCAGTCCACCGGCAGCGTCTATAAGAGCCTTCACGGGTGTGCCTATCCTGACCATAAAGTTGGAAGGTTTGCTCAATTCCTTCCCTGTAACGGTAACAACCCTCTCGATAAGCGGTTTGTTTTTTTGCACCGCTTCATACACCGCAAAGGCGGTGCCCACGTTGTGTACCACTGCACCTACATCTAAAGGCAGTCCCCCTGATGGCACCTCCCTGTTGATCAAGGCTTTAATCAGTTGTTTTTCTCCGCCCTGGGGATATTTTACTTTCAGGGCATTAACCGTTATTCCTTCGTAATCTGACGATAGTTTTCCAAGATATTCAAGGGCATCTGGTTTGTTCTTCTCAATGCCTATAATAGCACGCCTAACATTCAGCGCCTTCATCATCAGCTGTATCCCAACCATAAGCTCTTCACCCTTTTCGAGCATCAGCCTGTGATCGGATGTAAGGCATGGTTCACATTCCACCCCGTTTATGATGAGAATTTCAGCCTTCTTCCCTTTTGGAACGGAAAGTTTTATATGTGAGGGAAAAGTAGCTCCGCCCAGTCCGACAATCCCCGCATCAAGGGTCTTGCGTACAATTTCATCAGCTCCGGCAGCAATATTCCTGTTCAGGGCCTTGCTTGTATCTATCCCCTCATTCCACTGATCCTCTTCAGTATTTATAACTATTGAGGTGCGTTTGTAGCCGCTGCTGTCAGTCTCCCTGTCAATTTTCTTAACTGTCCCGGTAACTGAAGAATGGATGTTGGCCGAGACAAAACCCTTGCTTTTAGCTATCAGCTGACCTGTTTTTACCTTATCACCTTTTGCAACCACTGGTTCAGCAGGTGCACCTATGTGCTGGGACACCGGAATTATAACTGTTTCGGGTGCCGGCAGGACCTTTATGGGACTTCCGGCTGCAAATTTGTCCTCAGCAGGGTGAACACCACCATTAGGAAATGTTTTTATCACGTTTTTGACCTCCTGATATTTTAATTTGTTAAAACCCTGTAAAAGGTTCTCTACTGATCATTAACTGCGAAACCCCGGTCAATCCTGAGCCTGTGCTTCAGCCTTCTCTTTGCGCACCGGGAAATTGATTTCCAGAATTGCATCGGTCGGACACTCAGGTGCACATTTCCTGCACAGTTTGCACTTAACAGGATCAATATATGCAAGGTTGTTTTCCAGTGTTATTGCATCGAACTTGCATGCCTTTAAGCATTTGCCGCAACCTATACAGGCAACTTTACAGCTTTTCCGGGCAACCCCTCCCTTTTCCTCGTTAATGCACGCCACGTATATCTTGCGGTCTTTCTTGTTCTTCTTTCTGAGCTCTATAATGCTTCGCGGACATTCTGTTACGCAGGCATTGCATGCAGTACAGAGCTCATCAATAACCTCCGGCAGTCCCGTTTCAGGGTTCATATAGATGGCATCGAACCGGCATACCTCAACACAATCGCCAAGTCCGAGACAGCCGTGGGGGCAGTCCGATTCGCCCGAATAAAGAGCCGAAGCAACCGAACATCTGGGCGCCCCGTCGTAAATGTTCTTTCTGGGTCGGCTCACGGGGGTGCCTGCACACCTGACCACGGCAACCAGGGGCTCGGGCTCGGGTATCTCCTTGCCAAGAATTACCGATATTTTTGTCATCGCTTCGCTGCTGCTCACCGGGCATTTAAGTCCCGATATATCATCTGCCTTGACCAGGGCCTCGGCGAACGCCCTGCATCCCGGTAATCCGCACCCCCCGCAGTTTGCAGCGGGAAGTTCCTCTTCAACCAGGTCAATTCGCGGATCTTCTACAACATTGAACTTTGTTGCAACCAGAAAAAGGATTATGGCAGCAGCGCCCCCCATGGCGCCTAAAGTAATGATTGAATGGATTATTATATCGCTCATTTTGTATGATGTTACATTTTCTGCAGCCTGAAGGAAAAACCTTTTTTAAGCCTCTCTTTGAAAAATGAGAGTCCGGCATACCAGGGGGCAAGTGACAGTAACGATATCACTCCGGCAGTTCCCTCGTTCATGCCAAGAGAAGTAAGGGTCACCAAAACAGCAAGAAGTATGATGAATGGTGCAATATATCCCAGCCCCAGTGCTTTAAGTCCGAGTGACTGCTCCAGTACCACAATTATTTCCTCGCCCGTTTTGTAGGTTTCGTCCGGGGAGGTATAGACCTCGATTATTTTTTCTTCCTTGTCGCCTATGGAACATGATCCCCTTGCGCGGCAGCTCCCGCAGGCTGCTTCCGGTGTTATCCTGACCTTAACCGTCTTGCCGCTAACTTCACTGATTATACCCGAATGCTTTATAGTTTCGGAGGAAGCCATTGTATGTCCGTCTTTTGAAAAAATACAAAAATATTGATGTTTGGGGTTTAAAAATTGTTTTTTGTCATGTTTTGATTGACACTAAATAATTTAGATTTAATATAATTATAAATAGGTTCAGAACCGGTATATTCCATTCCCAGCAGGCCGGTGTCCTGAAACCGTCGTCCTGTTTTCTGACGTATTCTCAGTCAGGTAATGCTTTATGCGTTTCGGCTGATTGCGAAGCTGTCAGCTTATCCTGCTCCATTCCTCAACCTCAGGGTTAAGTTTCCTTAGTTGAACATAGAGAATCTTATTTTCTGGTTTTTCCAGCATCGGATCCTCTTCGGTAATTGCAATTGCCTGTTGCCTTGCATATTCAAGAATCCGGCTGTCTTTGCCAAGATGAGATATTTTGAGGTCGAACGGAAATCCGCTTTGCATGGTACCCTCCATATCGCCAGGCCCCCTTAGTTTGAGGTCGGCCTCGGCAATCTCAAAGCCGTCGTTGGTGTTGACCATGGTTTTTATCCTTTGCCTGGCTTCATTTGAGAGCTTGTGGGAGGTCATCAGTATGCAGAAGGACTGGTCGCTGCCGCGTCCAACCCGGCCTCTTAGCTGATGAAGCTGTGAGAGGCCGAATCTCTCGGCGCTTTCAATTACCATTACCGAAGCATTCGGTACATCGACACCGACCTCTATTACGGTTGTCGAAACCAGGATATGGGCACTGCCTTTAACGAACTGTTTCATTCCTGTCTCCTTATTCTCAATTTTCATTTTCCCGTGCACAATTGCGGTAACGTATCCGGGTGGCGGGAAAGCCCTTGTAATGCTTTCATACCCGTCTTCAAGGTCTTTATAGTCCATCTTTTCTGACTCTTTAATCAGCGGGTAAACAACATATACCTGCCTTCCGGCTGCAATCTGTTTTCTCATGAATCCGAAGAGCCGCTCCCTGTGAGTATCATAATAGTGTGCGGTTATCACTGGTTTTCTCCCCGGTGGCAGTTCGTCGATAACAGAAACTTCAAGATCGCCGTAGACTGTCATTGCAAGTGTCCGTGGTATGGGAGTTGCAGTCATGACCAGAACATGCGGAGGCCGGAGGTTTTTCTTCCATATCTTTGCCCTTTGAGCCACTCCAAAACGATGCTGTTCATCAATAATTGCCAGTCCGAGTCGTTCAAACTGCACACTCTCCTCAATCAGTGCATGTGTCCCGATCAGTATTTTGATCTCTCCCGACAAGAGTTTTTCGTGAAGGACTTTGCGCTCTCTTTTTCCGGTTGAGCCGGTAAGCAGGCCCGTTTCAACCGGGAGCCCGTCAAGGATATTTTTCAGGGTGTTGTAATGCTGGACAGCAAGAATTTCAGTAGGTGCCATCAGGCAGGACTGATATCTGTTATCGGCGGCAATAAGCATGATCATTACGGCAACAAGGGTTTTACCGCTGCCTACGTCTCCCTGGAGAAGGCGGTTCATCTGTTTCCCGGAGCCGGTATCCCTTCTTATCTCCTTCAGCACCCTTTTTTGGGCCGCGGTAAGCTCGAACGGTAGGTGGTTATGGTAGAAATCGTTGAACAGACTCCCTACCCTCGAAAAGGCCAGTCCCCTTACCTTCCCGGTCCTGACAGCCTTTTGCCTCACAATATTTAACTGAAGATAAAACAGCTCTTCAAACTTCAGTCTTGCTTCGGCCTTCTTCAGCTTGTCGGCACCCTGGGGGAAATGGATGTTGAGAAAAGCTTCGTTGATGTTTATAAGCCCGGTTTTCTCAATAAGCTTTCCGGGCAAAGTTTCTTCAAGCTTTCCGTAAACCAGACCCAGCAGCCGGTTCTGCAATTTCCCGATTACCCTTGAGGTAATGAAACTGCTCTTGAGTTTCTCACTTGTGTTGTAAAAAGACTGTAATGCTGACCTGATCTGTTTCTCCTGCTTGTCAGGATCCTCCATTTCGGGATGGACAAGGTTGACCTTGTTGTTAAATGTGGTGGGTTTGCCATAAACGATGAACTTTTTTCCCGGCCTGACCAGGTCGTGTATCCACCTCAACCCTTTAAACCATACAAGTTCCAGTTGTCCCGTACCGTCTGCTATGATCGCTGTCAGCCTCCTGTTTCTTCCTGAACCTGTGATGCCCGCACTTACAATGCTGCCCTCTAGTTGGATATAAGGGAGATCGCCGGTAATTTGCGATATTTTATAGAATTTTGTCCTGTCGACATGCTTGTAGGGGAAATAGGTCAGCATGTCACCGAACGTGGCTATGCCCAGCTCTTTTTTCAGCAGTTCAGCCCGTTTCGGACCTACGCCCGGGAGAAACTTTATATCTCTGTCGAGTATGTCTGTCTGCATTTGAGTGGTACCGGGTTACAGCGTGAATCATTTTTATGCTCCTGGGTGTTTCAGGGCGTTATTTGTGCAAATTGGCTTAAATTCGCACTCAGGTTTGCAGTACTTCAGATGGGTAAAATTAAACTTTTAATTAAATATTTTGTCTATAGGATCAGGCGAAGGGGTTCAAAGGGCCATGGAATACATTCGCCCTACGTGTTTGAGCTTAACCGGGATCTGCTCAACAGCAGGGCACAATATCCGGATTACAATGATATTGACCGTTACAGAAGGTCAATAATGGGAAACAGTCAGTCAATAAGGGTCTCCGGCCACGGTGCCGGTTCGAAAGTGTTCTCTTCGGCTACAAGACGTGTAAGGGATATTGCCAGGTACAGTTCAAGTAATGTGCGAACCTGCAGGTTGTTGTTTCGTCTTGCCCGCAGTTACAGTGCACCGGTAATAATCGAACTCGGCACATCACTTGGAATTGGAACTTTCTCTCTTGCCAGGGGAGGCCAGCATGGTGTGGTTTACAGCCTGGAGGCTTGTCCGGAGCAACTGGCAGTTGCAGGTGATCAACTTGCCCGACGCGGGGTGGGGAATGCTGTGCTGATGCAGGGGACTTTCGGTGAGGTGCTGCCAGGACTTCTTGGGAGGCTGAATAAGGTTGATCTTGTTTACCTGGATGGTGATCACAGTGAAGAAAGCCTATTATGGCAATTCGGGCTTTGCGCTGAAAAAGCTGATAAAGATTCAATATTTATAATAGGCGACATCCACTGGTCGACCGGAATGGAAAGAGCATGGAAAAAAATATGCAGCGACAAAAGGGTTTCGTTAACTGTCGATCTTTTTTATGCGGGACTGGTCTTTTTCAGGGTTGGAATTGCAAAACAGCATTATGTATTGACTTACATGTAGTAAATCAAAATTATTGTTAAATGATTTTTCTATTAAACTTTTTAACTCTAGATTCGTTTGATTTTTCAAAATATACAGCAACAATCATAAGGGGTTCAAACCCGTTCATAATTAAAAACAGAAGTAAATGGAAAACATTATCAGTATCAGGGGGCTGGTCAAGAATTACAAGATAGGAACCATAGTTGTACAGGCTCTCAGGTCAGTTTCGGTCGATATCAAGAAGAACGAATACGTGGCAATCATGGGGCCGTCAGGCTCCGGCAAATCCACTTTGATGAATATTATCGGATGTCTTGATACGCCAACAGGCGGGCAGTATATTCTGAACAACACCGATGTAAGCAAGCTTGAGGATAACCAGCTTGCCGAGATCCGGAATAAGGAGATTGGTTTTGTGTTTCAGACATTCAATCTGCTTCCGCGGTACACCGCGTTTGAAAATGTCATGCTACCGCTTGTTTATGCCGGCAAATCGAAAGCAGATCGAATTGCAAGGGCTGAGGAGGTGATCCGCCAGGTGGCACTCGATGACAGGTCGCATCACAAACCTAATGAATTGTCAGGTGGGCAGAGGCAGCGTGTTGCGGTGGCCCGGGCACTGGTTAACCACCCCTCGATAATACTGGCCGATGAGCCGACCGGAAACCTTGATTCCAAGACATCTGTTGATATCATGAACCTTTTTGACGAGATACACAGGAAAGGCAACACAATTATTGTCGTAACACACGAGGAGGACATTGCAAGGCATGCGCACCGTATTATCAGGTTGCGGGATGGCGAGGTCGAATCAGACACGATAAACGAGAATCCGGTGAAGCTGACTGTACATTCCGGTTTCCATAGTTGACACCCCTTTTTTCTGTTTCTTTTTGAATATCAGTGCCGGTTCCATCAGGGATGAGGGTTTCTGATATATAAACTTTATTTCTAAAGATCTGGAAGATGAAAATATATACCAGGACAGGAGATTCGGGAACTACCTCCCTTATCGGGGGAAAAAGAGTTCCGAAGTTTGATGACCGTATTGAAGCATACGGGAGCGTAGATGAGGTTGTTGCATGGACCGGACTCATACGGGACCAGGAGGAGGCAGAGGGGGTATTCGAACTGCTTGTTGATATACAGGACCGGTTGATGACCTGTGCTTCAATTCTCGCCGCCGATTGTGATAATTGCCCCAATCCGCTGCCATCACTCAGTGAGGATGATATTACACGGCTGGAAAAGGCAATTGATGATATGGAGGAAGAGGTTGAGCCTCTTTCATCCTTTATTTTGCCGGGGGGCAATACGGTAGTCTCCTACTGTCACGTGGCACGCAATGTTTGCCGGCGGGCAGAGCGAAACGTACTCAGGCTCGATGCATTATCGCCTGTTGACAACCTGGTTATTAAGTACCTGAACCGTTTGTCTGACTACTTTTTTGTTCTGTCACGCAAGCTGGGCAAGGATTTGGGCGCGACTGAAATTCCCTGGAAACCCAGGTTGTAAAATTGATATATTTTTATAAATTTGCAC
The DNA here is from genome assembly GCA_007133565.1 of Bacteroidales bacterium. Taxonomy (GTDB): domain Bacteria; phylum Bacteroidota; class Bacteroidia; order Bacteroidales; family PUMT01; genus PXAP01. The sequence goes on along the minus strand of SLMM01000011.1, from coordinate 53,947 downwards.
CACTTTGCAAATAGCTATTGATTAATTCAAAGAGTTGTTATGTACTGGACGCTTGAATTAGCTTCAAAACTTGAAGATGCCCCCTGGCCTGCTACAAAGGATGAGTTGATCGATTATGCCATGAGATCGGGGGCGCCCATGGAGGTGATTGAAAATCTCCAGGAGATTGAAGATGAGGGTGAGATATACGAAAGTATTGAAGATATCTGGCCCGACTACCCCAGTAAGGACGACTTCTTCTTTAATGAAGATGAATACTGAGTTTACCTTCTGAACACATCATCCCTGTTTTTTGGCCTTATGTGATCCAGCCACCTGAAGTTCGGGAGCAGCCGCTCTTCTCCCTGAAGGTCCTCCAATGGGTAAAGAACTGATTCAACTCGGTTCAGAAACCTGATTCTGTCGGGCTTGTTTTCCTTCATGAAAATTACAAGGCTTGCGCTCACAGCCTTGTTGATGCCTATTATCTCCTCATCGTCAACCGGATAATAAAGCGTCTCGGCATTACCGGTAACGTTAACCCGGTAAAGCTCTCCATTTCTGAAAAAACCCACCACATTGGTGCCCTTTATCTGGTTGAACAGACCGGGCTGTTCTTCAGACACAATGAATGACGAGTTGGTCATAACAATATAATCCACCTCGTCCTCCTTTAAATGTATTTCCATAAGTTCGGCCGAAAGCTGGCTCTCATCTGACCAGAGGACAGGGTCGCCGAACATATGGATTACTGAGTCGCGCATGTTGTAATAAAGGGAATCGCACTTTCCCTGCATCTGGTTGCCGAACATCCGTACTCCATAATAGGCAACCAGCACTCTTACCGAGTCATTGTCTTCCCGGGCACCTGGATCATCCTCAGGGAGCTCCGGCGATGACTCCTGAACCACCGGCAGTGCCGTTGCCGGATCTGTTTCCGTATCCTGCATTCCGGGCTCTCCATTGGGGGGGGAGATGGTTTCCTCATCTTCCGGTATCAACTGCTCCTCCACAGGTGCCGGCTCCGGAGGGGCGGACTGCATCCATGAGCGCAGTGTATCGGCATGCACGTATAGGGTATCGTTCTCGGTCATCTGAATAAGCAGGGCCCTGTCGGTTATAAGCATCTCTTCAGGGTTTCTGTTGAACCATGCATAGTTTCCTTTAATTGTCAGGTTCTCAACCGTGTCAATTATTTCTATGTTAAGAAATGCTTTTCCGAATCCGTTCGCGTTGTCATAAAATATGCTGTCGGCGCTGACCGAATGGTTATTGTTCCTGACCCGGGCGTTTTCATTGAACTGGGAAATATCAGTAATGGTGTTGTACCATCCGTTTTCGCAGTATATATCAATGTCCTCTCCTATGATCGTTGTCGGTCCGAGAAAATATACCACTTCAGTTTCTGTGTTATACATGAGGGTATCCGACCTGATAGTGTAATCGGGGTTCGTAATAACCACATTTTCCCTGAAGTAGAAGAGCTTTTCGTCGACATAGTAGTAACCGCGACGGCTTTCAAGTTTGTTGTCACCGCTTACCACCACTCCCTGGGCAGGATAATAGCTGTAATTCCTTTCAAGATCAAAGTCCAGTCTCTGGGTTTCAAGGGTCGTCTCCCTGTCCTTCAGGATTACATTGCCCCTTACCTCCGCAAATCTCCTGTCGCCGTAATATATCAGGTGATCGCCGTAAAGATGCAGGGTGTCACCCTGGTTGACATGTACATTGCCGAAGGCGTGTACCACGTTCCTTGCCGAATAGCGGTGGGCACTGTCGCAGTGCATGTGTACCTCTTCATGCATCAGCCTCACGTTACCCAACAGGCGTATTCCGTCAGAATCCATTCCCCGGAAGGGGGCCTCCATGCTGTCAGCATTCAGAATTCTCACCTCCGCCGGCTTACCCCTTCCATCCTGTAAGTTGTTACCGGCAGACTGCAGAAGCGACAGTCCGGCGATAATTAAAGGCAGGAGGCTTTTCATTGCTTGTCTGTCTTATCTGAGGACCCACTCAGGGGATGAGAAGCCACAGTTTTTATAGGCCTCGTCAATCCTGATATAAGTTCTTGCCCTCTTTTCGGCGATCCACTCCTCGAGTATCTGATTCATCTTGTGATCCAGAGCCCTTTCCTTTATATAGGCATAGTCTTCTCTCAGGTTCGCACGATGCGGAGCTGTCTGGGAATCCAGGTACAGCAGCTTGTAGAAAACCCTTCCCTGGCGGTTGCGCGATTCAATTGGTCCGGCAATCTCGCCAACTTTCATATTCCTGACAGCTTCAAACTGAACAGGGTTGAGCTGATCGAGCTCAAACCTTGCACCTCCTGTCTCCTCATTTATTACCAATCCACCGCTCATCCTTGTGTCATCACAGTCGGTATTCCTGATGGCAGCCACCCTGAATGTAATGGTATCGGTGCGGATTACTGTTGCCAGGCTGTCAAGGAAGGACCTTGCCTCCTGCCTCGCCTGGTCTGTTGCCTCGGGCCTCATCAGTATATGCCTGACGTTCGCCTCCTCACCACGCCTGTCTATAAGTTGCACAATGTGAAAACCGTACTCAGACTCGAATACCGGAGAGATCCTGTCATCACGCAGTGAAAAAGCAACATTTGCAAATTCCGGCGTCAGCCTCGCCCTTGTCATATATCCAAGTTCACCACCCCTGCGGGCTGATCCTGGGTCCTGCGAATAGAGAACTGCCATGGTTGTAAAACTTTCACCATCGATGATCCTCTGCCTGATCTCGTTAAGCCTCTGCCTTACCCTGAAGTTTTCTGCTTCGCTGAATTCCGGGTATTTCACTATCTGCCTTATCTGGACCTGGGATGGTATAAGGGGAATCTGATCTTCAGGAATATTATTGAAGAACCTTCTGACTTCTGCCGGGGTAACCCTTACGTTTCCTATAATATCCTGCTGCATGTAGGAAGTTATCAGCTGCTCCCGCACAATGTCCCTGAAATCCTCCTTGATCTCCAGGATGCTTTTGTTGTAGTAGTTCTCAAGCGCCTCTTCCGAACCAATCTGTGATATGAAGAACTGCAACCTGCGGTTTAACTCCATTTCAACCTCAGAATCGCTTACTTCGATCGAATCTACGATTGCCTGGTTAAGCAGAAGTTTTTGCACAAGATGATTCTCCAGCAGTTCACACCGTGACTGGTCAGTTACATTGTAGCCCTGGGCCTGCATCTGCAAAAGCTCATTCTCAATGTCTGACTGCAGGATGATGCTGTTGCCCACAACTGCAACGATCCTGTCAACTATCCTCTCCTGGCCCTTAACACCGGACCCGCCTGAAATGACTAAAACAAGCGCAATCAATACAGATTTAAAAAAAATCATTTTAACCATTATCAATTTGATTATTATATGTTTTAGAAATATTGAACAGAGTTCTTATCCAACCCCTCATTCATGACACTTTTCTCCAGTTCATTTAAAAACTGTATTTTCCTTCTGTTTATTATAATGTTTTTTATTTTCCGGGCTGCAACAGAAAGTGGCATCCTTTCTCCGGGCGGCATGTATTCAGTAATACCCATAAAATAAAAGAAATTGTGATCGGAGGCAGTAACCTGGCCGGCCGATTGCGGGAGATTGCTTCGCGCAGTTGACCCGGCCGGAAATTCGCGCAGCAGGTCATCAGCATACATCCAGGTATCGGTAAAGGTCAGGAATCTTTTGGCATAACGGTTTGCGTAGCTTTCTATATGCGTCATATCAAGTGCACCTGTGAACATTCCGGTCAGCTGCTCCCTGTTTGGTGCATCTGCAGGAACCTTCAGGAACACTCCCCTTATTGCAGGCCTCTCAAGCAACAGGTTATTGACGTGGTTGTTATAATACTCTTCGATCTCTCTCATTGTGACCAGTGAATCCAGTTTCTGACCAAGAAGGTAATGCTGGTACTTGTGTACCAGTAATGTTGTCCTGTAGTTTGCAATCTGCTTATCAAGGTTCTTTTCCTCTTCCGGCAGGTTAATTTCTGCAAGTCTCAGAAAAAGCTGGTTCCTGACCCATTTGTCAATGTAGTTGCTCGCTATTCTGGCACTGTCTGCCGGTGTAATATTTGCAGGAAAGATGCCTTCCAGATCCTGCCTGTAAAGATAGTTGCTGTAAACCCTGGCAACGGGCTCGCCCCTGTTGGTTCCTGCACTGTTGCAGGACAGTACGGTAACAAGAATAATTATAAAAACCAGATACTTTTGCATTGTTTGCGGTTGAGAAAAAAGTGGCCAGGCCTCTTTGCCTGTCAGTTCTGTCTGTTTACGACATCATTAAGGACCTCTTCATATACAACAACATTGTACCTTTCATGAAGCTTTTCTATCCACTCCTTTTCAAGATGATCCTGGAAGTCTGCCAATATTTCGCCCCGGGCCTCGTCAAGTGTTTTGGGCTCAGGATCAAGGACTTCATGAACAAGGACAATCCTGTATCGGTCATCCTCCCTGGTTTTTCCAATTACATCGGCCTCCCACTCTACCATGTCGGTTGCCTGATCGTCTCCTGATGAAAATACCCCTCTTTCAAGTGTAACCACCGGTTCATCTTCTCCCCGGTTGAGCCTGTCAATAACCCAGTAATCGTCCAAACATCCAAACCACTGGCTTATTCTTGCCCGCCTTTCTGTCCTCCTTGCCACCCTGCGTTCGGTAGTTGTAAAGATCGTTGCCGATATCCTTGTGTCCCACATATAGTCATGCCTGTTTTCTTCGTGGAAGGCAGCAAGTGCAGCGCTGTCATTCAGGGCCCTAAGCCAAATTTCACGGTCGGTTACCTCGAAAAGCAGCATTCCGTCCTTGTACTCCTGCATAAGCAGCCTGAACTCAGGGTGCCGGTCCTCAAGGTTGTCTTCCTCATGGCCAATAAGCCAGCTTGCTTCAAATTCCTCGTAAAGGGAATATACATATTCATCTATTGGCCATGGCCTGCGCTTATAGGCATTTCTGGTTATGAAATCAGCAAAATCCCGCTGGGTGACCTCACTGCCTCTTACTCTGAAGAGTACCTGGTTAAGCGGGTAGCTTGCCGGCAATGACCAGTTGCCATCAAATACCCTGTCATCAACAATATGATAAAAAGCTTCCAGCGCCTGCCTGTTGAGGGAAAAATCCCATTCGGTTTTTAGTTTTTCCACCAGTGCACTCCTCAGTAGCCTCGATCTGCGGTCGCCTGAGTTACGAACCCTCTCTGCGAGCTCATCGCGCACCTCTTCAAGGGGAGGAATACCCCTTTTGTCCTCCAACCTTATTATATGCCAGCCATAGGGAGTACGCACAGGTTCGCTGATATCGCCCGGATTTTCAAGTGCAAAGGCTGCGGTTTCAAATTCGGGAATTATCCGGCCGGCACCGAACCAGGGAAGCCTGCCTCCCGCCCCGGCAGTATTTATATCTGTAGAGTGCTCTCTTGCAAGCATTTCAAAGCTGAAGCCGGCCTGCAGCTTTTCATATAGTCCGTCTATGGCAGTTTTGGCTTCATCCTCCTCATAGCGGTTGAAGCCTGCCATTATGTGGGAGGTAAGTATTTCACCCCTTGATTCACGTATGTCGTTCAATCTTATTATATGATAGCCAAAAGGTGTCCTGACCGGTTTGCTGAGTTCTCCGGGAACTGCGTTGTAAACTGCAGTTTCAAAAGTGTAAACCATTTGAAAGACGGTGAAATATCCCAGATTGCCTGAATTGAGCTTTGCTGAAGGATCATCAGATGTGGCCCGCGCAACCCTTTCGAAGCTTTCTCCCTCTATGACACGTTCCCTTAAATCCATTGCCTTTTCCCATGCAACAAGTGTATCTTCAGGGCTGTAGCCCGGGTTGAGCCTTACGAGGATATGACTGGCATTTACATCGTACTGCCATCTTTCCCATGCCTCTTTTACCAGTTTGTCTTCTTTAACGGGTTCAGTCATGTATGGCCGGGCAAGTTGTTGCCTGTAACCCTTCAGTTCTTTTATGAAGCTCTCTTCAAGATGTATGCCCTGATCTCTTGCATGAGCAACCTTAAGATGAAAGTTTATGAACTGGCTAAGATATTCATCAATTGGCTGCGGCTCAGTAAGCTGATTGTTCTTTTTCCACAGGCGGATAAATTCATTGCCTGTTATCTCCCTGTTGTTTACCACCATCACTACTTCATCAGTGTCTGCATTCTCCCTGGTGGCTGCATCGCCTGGTGTAACCGCGGTAAAATAAAGGGCAAGAAGCAATATCCAGCTTTTGAGAAATACCGGAAAAAGGTTGATGTTAGCATGCGGCAACAGCAACCGAAAATAATTTTTATCTCCCCTTGTCTTTATTGTAGATGACTTTTGCATCAGGTAATGATTGAGTTATTTAAATGATCACCTGTATAAACCCGGCATGAAAAACCAGGGTTATGTTTTATTATCTGCTGTAATTCGGAGCTTCACGCGTAATTGTGACTCCATGGGGGTGGCTTTCATTGAGCCCCGAGTTGGTTATCCTGACAAACATGGCATTCTTCAGAGCCGCTATATCCGGTGCCCCGCAGTACCCCATTCCTGCCCTCAGTCCCCCAATCATCTGGTAAACAACTTCTGAAAGTGTTCCCTTGTAAGGGATGCGGGCAGAGATGCCTTCAGGAACCAGCTTGCTGAGATCTTCTTCATTATCCTGGAAGTACCTGTCCCTGCTTCCCTGCTGCATTGCCTCAATGCTTCCCATACCTCGATATGCTTTGAATTTGCGGCCGTTGTAAATTATGGTCTCTCCAGGCGACTCCTCAACCCCGGCAAGCAGGGAGCCGGCCATAATCGCATCCGCCCCTGCAGCTATAGCTTTTACGATGTCTCCGGAATACCTTATTCCTCCATCTGCTATAACAGGTATTCCACTGCCATCAAGTGCACATGAAACTTCATAGACCGCCGTAAGCTGCGGTATTCCAACCCCGGCAATAACCCTCGTTGTACATATTGAACCGGGGCCTATTCCCACTTTCACGCCGTCTGCCCCGGCATCGGCAAGTGCTTTGGCTGCATCAGCCGTGCCTATGTTTCCAACAACAATGTCGACTGTTCCGGAAATTACCTTCAATTCCTTCAGCAACTTTAAAACGCCATCGGTGTGACCGTGTGCGGTATCAATTACTATTGCGTCAACATCCATTTCCATGAGCGCCTCTGCCCGTTTTACCGAATCCTTTGCCACGCCGATACCTGCCGCCACCCTGAGACGTCCCTTGTCATCCTTGCATGACCAGGGATTGTCCTTAACCTTTGTGATATCCTTGTATGTCAACAGCCCTATCAGCTTGTTGTTTTTGTCTATAACCGGGAGCTTTTCAATTCTGTACTGCTGCAACAGGTCAGTTGCTTTTTCCAGGTTCGCCTGAGTGGTGGTTATGATCCTGTCTTTTGTCATAACCTCGCTTATCGGCTTTTTCATATTATCCTGAAAACGCAGGTCACGGTTGGTTACAATGCCAATCAGCTTACCGTTGTTTTCTATGACCGGAATTCCTCCAATCTTGTATTCTTTCATAAGTTTCAGGGCGTCACCCACCGTATTGGTCTTCTCAATTGTAATGGGATCGTATATCATTCCACTTTCAGCCCTTTTTACCACCTTCACCTGCCTTGCCTGCTCCTTGATGCTCATGTTTTTATGAACAACGCCCATCCCTCCCTGCCGGGCAATGGCAATAGCAAGATCTGCCTCCGTAACGGTATCCATTGCAGCCGAGATTATCGGGGCGTTTATGCTTATGTTTTTCGAGAATCTGGAGGATATATCAACATCTTTCGGAAGTACCTGTGAATATGCCGGTATGAGTAGCACGTCATCAAAGGTGAGGCCTTCGCCTTTGATCTTGTCAGAAGCAAATGACATATTGGTAAAATTTGATTATATTTAAATTGCGCTAAGTTACGAAAAATTTAGATTTACCAGACAGCAGGTTATCATATTAAATATTGGATATTTACAGTCAGATACTGAACCGTTACTGGGGGTTTTCATCCTTCAGGCCTCTGCAGGAGGAGATCATCCGTTCTGTTGCTGAAGGCCGTGATACGCTTGCCCTTATGCCAACAGGCGGCGGGAAGTCACTTACCTTCCAGATTCCTGCGCTGATGTCGGAAGGAATATGTATCGTGGTGACACCACTGATAGCGCTTATGAGAGACCAGGTCGAAAACCTGGTAAAAAGAGGTATCAAGGCACTGGCTGTATATTCAGGAATGAGCAGGGCAGAGATAGATATTGCACTTGACAATTGCGTCTATGGCGACTACAAGTTTCTTTACGTATCGCCCGAGAGGCTTGGGACCGAAATATTCAGGGAGAGGGTGAAGAAGATGAAAGTGATCCTTGTTGCTGTCGACGAGGCTCATTGTATATCACAGTGGGGTTATGATTTCAGGCCTGCTTACCTGCAGATAGTCTCTTTGAGGGAACTGCTTCCCGGCGTCCCGGTACTTGCCCTTACAGCAACTGCCACGGCCGATGTAGTTGACGATATCCAGCAAAAGCTTAGCTTTTCTGCACCAAACGTTATCAGGACGAGCTTTGAGAGGAAGAATCTGCATTACCTTGTTGAGGCAACGGAAGACAAACACAGGAAATTGCTTGACATTATCAGCTGTATACCCGGCAGCGGGATTGTCTATGCAAGGAGCAGGAGAAAAACGGCCGAACTGGCCAGGTTCCTTTCAAACAACAGGATCAGGGCAACCTTTTATCATGCCGGGTTGCCATCGTCCAGCCGTACGGCCAGGCAGAACGACTGGATGAAGGGAAGGGCCCGGGTTATAGTGGCCACAAATGCCTTTGGTATGGGTATCGACAAGTCTGATGTCAGGTTCGTAATCCATTTTGACCTGACCGATACCCTGGAGGCATATTTTCAGGAGGCGGGGCGTGCAGGCAGGGATGGCAAGGTTGCATTTGCTGTGCTTCTGTACGATGAATCAGACAGTTCAAATGCCGCGAAGAGGGTTGCCATGAAATTTCCGGAAAAACAGGTTATTAAGCAGGTGTACCAATCCCTTGGCAGCTATTACCAGATCCCTTACGGTGGTGGGAAAGGCACCATACTCGAATTCAATATTGCCGATTTTGCATCACGGTACAAGCTTAATGTGATGACTGCCTGGTATTCTTTGAAGGCCCTGGAAACCGAGGGTTACATCGAACTGACAGACGAGATAAACAGTCCCCCGAAAATCCATTTTACGGTCAGCAGGGATGAACTTTACAGGTTCCAGGTGGCCAACGCTGCATTTGACGGATTCATAAAGCTGCTGCTAAGGACCTATTCAGGTGTGTTTTCAGGATTTTCTGCAATCGATGAGGACTTCCTTGCCAGAAAAACACGAACTGACAGGGATGTGGTTTACCGTTACCTGGTAAGGCTCAATAACCTGAACATAATAAAATACATACCACAGAGGAGATCCCCCCTGCTGATCATGAATACCGAAAGGCTTGACGCCAACTCTCTATACATTTCATCATCTGATTACAGGATCCGGAAGGAGCGGTACATGTCAAAGCTCATGTCGGTAGTCCGGTACGCATCCTCTTCGGGGAATTGCCGCAGTGTAATGCTGTTGGATTATTTTGACGAGAAGGATGTTCCCCGCTGCGGGAATTGTGATGTTTGCAGGAAAGAAGACAGCAGCGGGGTTGGGCGTGTTGAGTTTGACCTCATCAGGTCGTCCATACAGGAGATTATCAGGCATGGTAATTATACACCCGACGAACTTCCTGCGAAGACTGACTTTCCGCCTGAAAAGACAATCAAGGTAATAAGGTGGCTCCTTGACAACGGGCAGCTTGAAAGGGGGGAGGACGGCTTTGTAAGATGGAGGGAGTAGAGGTTTACCAGACCACTCAGGTTTGCCACTGGCTGAGTTTGGTTTTCGGCTCCGAATCCCTAAAATATTGAGATAGAAAATTGTTTTACTAATTTTGCATTCTGTTATTAATTACTATTATGCAAATAAGCAGGGAAGATCTGGTATATTCGAAAGTGGTAATTGAATTCGTGGCGGTTGCAGGCGAGTATTGCAGTTTTCTGGAGCAGACCGGCGGTTTTGCCAAAAAAGACTTTGTTGACAAAAGCCGGAAGATACTGCCCCTCTTATATTACAAGGCAGTACTGATACCGCCCACCGAGCCTTTTTTCGAAGAGGGTACCGAGAGGTTCGTTACCGAGGAGGAGTGGTACACAATTCATGACAGCATCAGAACCAGGCTGGGGAGCCATGATGACTATCCGGAGATCTTTGACCCGGTGGCGAGGGACACGGATGACCGGGTAGGAGGGAGCATAGCCGAGAATATGGCCGATATATATCAGGATGTGAAGGATTTCGTGATGGTTTACCGGATGGGAACCGTAGAACTGATGAATGATGCCTTGTGGGAATGCATGCAGCATTTTGACCAGAGCTGGGGCCAGAAGCTGCTGAACGGCCTGCGCGCTTTGCATAATCTTATTCACGGAGAAAAGAACCTTGATGATGACGATGAAAATGATCAGGAACAAAACAAAGGAAAAAGAGACACGGACAACTGGATATTCACCAGAAGGCAAAAACTCTGGAATAAAGATGACGAAGGGTGATTTTGCAGAAAGCGTATCAAATGACGAGATTAAGATGCTGCCGCTTATCCGTTTCGGGGGAGAGATAATTGTGGTAGACCATCCTGATACTGTTCCTGAAGCTGTTGACATGCTGAAGGGACATGATGTGCTGGGTTTTGACACCGAGACCAGGCCGGCATTCAAAAAAGGCGTTGTAAATGGAGTTGCCCTCCTGCAGCTTTCCACAAGTGAGAGGGCGTTTATCTTCCGCCTGAACAGGACAGGATTGCCATTGCCTCTTGTTTCGGTGTTGGCCGACAGGAAAATAATCAAGGCCGGGGCAGCGATAAGAGACGATATCAAGTCGCTGCAGAAGCTTGCACGCTTCAGGCCTGCCGGTTTTGTCGAGCTGCAGGAGATGGTTAAGGATTATAATATTGAGGACAGCGGATTGAGGAAGATGGCTGCGATCGTTCTCGGCATACAGATATCCAAGTCGCAGCAGGTATCGAACTGGGAAAAGGAGAATCTTACCGATGCCCAGCTCATATATGCCGCCACCGATGCATGGGTTTGCCATGAGATCTACGGGAAACTGACCGGGCGTGCCCGTTAACATAAAGCCGAAAAGACCAGATGAATAAAATCACCCTCAAGCCGGGCAAAGAACAGTCAGTTAACAGGTTCCATCCATGGATATTTTCGGGAGCAATCAGGGCCGGAGAAGGCAGATTTGAGGATGGCGATCCTGTTGAGGTCTATTCATCCTCTGGCCGGCTGCTCGGTACCGGCCATTACCATTCCGGCTCGATAGCTGTGCGTTTGATTTCAACGGCAGGAGATAAACCTGGCAGGAGGTTATGGAGCGAACGGCTGGAACGGGCACTTTTACTCAGGAAGGAATGCGGGTTGGCAGGCAGCGACCACACAAATGCTTTCAGGCTGGTTAATGCCGAAGGCGACGGGATGCCTGGCATGATTATCGACTTCTATAACGGCACGGCAGTTATGCAGGCGCATACCGCCGGAATGCACCGGGTGAGGGAACAGGTGGCCGCTGAACTTTGCAATGTTATGGGAGGGTCATTGAGAGCAGTTTATTACAGGGGCCCCAAAGGCCTTGCAAAGCAGGCGGGTGATCCGGGGGCACCCTTGCAATCATCTGCGATAACTGATACTTCAGCCTCTCCGTCCGCCGTGAAGGGCGGCCGGGAAGCCGCGGGAACAGTTGATGGTAAAAAAATCACAGGATACCTGATTGGCAACAGGGGAGACAATACTGTCACGGAGTACGGCAACCTGTTTGCGGTGGACTGGGAAAGGGGGCAGAAAACGGGTTTCTTTCTGGACCAGCGTGAAAACCGCAGGCTTCTCGGGTATTATTCAGGAGGTAAAACCGTACTCAATATGTTTGGCTATACAGGAGGTTTTTCTGTATACGCTCTCCGCGGAGGAGCATCGGAGGCGGTGACCGTAGACAGTTCAGCAGGGGCAGTTGAGATGGCAGAACATAATATGAGGCTCAACTTTGAAAAGGATAAGCGTCATAGTGCCGTTTGTGCAGATGTATTCGATTATTTCAGGGGCAATAACAAAAAATATGACCTGGTAATTCTCGATCCCCCGGCATTCGCCAAGGGCCTGCGTGCGGTAAGGAATGCACTGCAGGCATACAAGCGTGTAAATACGAAAGCACTTGAAAAAGTGGGATATGGCGGAAAGCTTTTCACTTTCTCCTGCTCACAGGTTATTTCAAAAGAGCAGTTCAGGCAGGCGGTATATTCGGCTGCGATTAATTCGGGGCGGGAGGTAAGGATCCTGCATCAGCTTGCACAGCCGGCCGATCATCCGGTCAGCATCTACCATCCTGAGGGTGAATATCTTAAAGGATTGGTGCTCCAGGTTTTTTAGCGGGTGAATACCCACTCCTTTTCTGAGCTGAGGTTGTAATCAAAACTGTATCCCCCTTCATTGAACAATTTGATCTCCTGTGGATCATCAATCCTCTTCCTAATGATAAACCGAACCATCATGCCCCTTGCCTTTTTGGCGAGGATACCCAGCACCTTGTACTGGTCGTCCCGGTATTCTTTAAATACCGGAGTGATGACATCTCCTTCAAGTTTATCAGTGTCCACTGCCCTGAAATATTCCTGGCTCGCAAGGTTGACCAGAACAGCAGTATTTTGTTTTTTCAGCTCTTTATTGAGTGCTTTGGTTATTGTTGCTGTCCAGTAATCATAAAGGCTTCCTCCTTCAGAGGTAGTGAATGCGGCACCCATTTCAAGACGGTAGGGCCGGATCAGGTCAAGGGGCCTCAGTATGCCATACAAGCCTGAAATGATGCGCAGGTGGCCCTGTGCAAACTCCAGGTCGTCTTTGCCGAGGCTGCCGGCATCGAGCGAACGATACACGTCACCCTTGAATGCAAAAAGGGCCTGCCTGGCATTGGTTGTGTTAAAGGGTTCCTTCCACTGCGAGTACCTTTCAAATGTAAGATTTGCGATATCGTTGCTTACATTCATCAGCACAGCCAGGTCGGTTGGTGAGAACTGCCTGAGTTCCTCCACAAGGGCAGCTGCCTTGTCTGTAAATTCAGGGGTGGTATGCTTCATCCCTCCTGTTTCTGATTTGATATCCAGCTTCTTTGCCGGCGAGATTATTGTAATCATTGCTTTAAAGTTTAGACGATCAGGATTTCGGCTCTGTCCGGCCATGGTTTGAGCCCGGTTGAACCATAAACAGTTTTACTGCCGGCCCGGTGCATGCTCAGTTTTACTGCCGGCCCGGTGTATAGTCAGTTCTCTCCGTTTACAGGCATGAAGAAGAGCGAATAGCTGTACTCTGTCGGGTAAACCCGGTATTTCTCCCTTGCGGTAACCGGGGTGCAGCCGACGCCGGTCACCCTGTGATCTATATTTAAAACAGGTTTGTCACTCCTCTTAAGCTGGTACGGATACCATGCATTCTCAAGGTTCTTGTAGGGATTTACTGACACATTCATGGTCTGGTCTCCCCAGAAAGCCAGTCCCCGCCCTTCCCCGTCAACAATCCTGCCCCATCGCACATCTGTACGGTTGTCAAAATCCTGCGGGATGATATAGGGTATTTCAATATCGGCTATTTCGATGCTGTACAACCCTGTTTTCGCACCAGTCCTCCGGTCCGGGTAGGTTTCGAAGGGGCCTTTCCCGAACCATTCAAGGCTCTGTATTGCAGGTGACAGGTTGAAGGAAATCCCGAGTTTCTGCAGCCACTCTATATGCCTGTGCGGCCATCCGGGAATCTGTATGCTGGGCGTAACGGTGTGGTCAATCTGCATGATCCCGTTGTTGTTTATGGCATATAAAAAATGGTTGTCGAACTTCATATCCCTTCTTACTTTAGAGTAGGAGTTTATATCAAAACGCACCATTACCATACCGGCCGATTCTTCAATGATCTCGTAGTACTGGAGCTCATGTACCAGCGAGTCAAGTCCCCACCTGTATATGGAATCGAACTCGGCTATACCCCAGGTCGACACTTCATTCATTATTGGTGTCCTGGCAACGTTCAGCCGCGGGCCGGTTTCTATCAGCGGCAACTCCATGTACACCAGTGTTGCCAGCATTCCCTCCTTCAGGCAGAAGCCGTATTCAAAATTACTGCCCCTGACCATCAGCATTTCATCTCCGGCAATTGTCTTCAGGGGGGCCGTTTCACCGCTTATCCACTGTCTGGCTGCCGGCATCAGCTCCGGGTCAATAACCTGCCTGCTGTTCAGTTGAAATTCGCCGAAAGCCACCTCGTAGCCGCCGGGCGCCCATGGTGTATTTTCGCTCAGCTTTGCAGAGATGAAAAGGTCATAATAGTGCATGTCATGGTCGGCCGGAAGACTGAAAGGAACTGTGATGTCTGCATGTTCCCCGGGTGGCATGGACAGGTCGAGTCTGCCGCTTTTGTATTTTATCCCGTCCCGCCTGACTGTCCACTCTGTCTCCAGTTCACTCAGGTCAGTAAAATGGTGCCTGTTATGAATCCTTATCCTTTTGGATGGAAGGTGTATTGCTTCGTAATGTACCGGTTGATGGCTGCGTTTTGCCTGCCATGCTTCCGGTTCAGGAACACGGTTATAGGCAATTATGCCGTTCATCGACCCTGATCCGCTTAGCGGGGTTGATCCATAGGAATAGAAGGTGCCCGTTGTGTCTGTCAGGTTAAGATCCAGCCATAATACAAGATGGCCGTCAACAGGGGCGTCTTCCATATACCATCCCAGCATGCCTGCTTCCCTTGCAACGCTGTGTATCCTTACGTCATCAAACACCGAGTTGGATATGTAACCCGCCCATGCCTCATTGTTTATCATATGGTTTTTGCCTATGGTAAACGGGCTCCTGACCCTTCTGATTCGTCCCTGCGCTGATTGTGAAGCTGCCAGCCGGCCATTGATATATATTGCCATCTCACTCCCGTCGTAGGTCGCTGCAAGGTGGTGCCAGTTATGGTTCCAGTTGGCAGGCAGCTCCGCCTGAAGGGAGTAGGTGCGGTTGGTCCTGAGCGTGAATTCAACCATGTTGGGCGATATTTGCGCCAGGTCAAGTGCAAGTCCCCGTCCCATTAAATTGTTATGGTTTACAAATCCGCGGGGGTATATCCATGCCTCCATGGTTGCCTGGCTTCTCAAATCCAGTGCCGGCGAAGGGGTTATCTCAATAAAATCATCCAGTCCGCTAAACCCGATTGCCTTGCTGCCGTGGCCTTTCCTCCCTTCCGTAATTTCCGGCCTGCCCATAAGGACTGCCTGGTGGCCGTACTCAGACCTGTCGGGTGTTGTTACAAGGTCGAAAAGCACTCCCTGGTCCATCCAGTCCCATATAAATCCACCCTGCAGCCGCGGGTTACTGTATATGACCTCCCAGTATTCGTCGAAGTGGCCAAGGGCATTTCCCATTGCATGTGAGTATTCTCCCATGATAACCGGGCGCTGCGTGGTATCGCCCACTGCCGCAAGATATGCCGGATGCGGATACCTTGTCCCCAGAATATCGGCAAAAGGCGCATCGCCATTGGGGTGGTTGGACTGGTGCATTATGAACCGGGTGGGGTCAAGCTCACGTGCCCTGGCTGCCATTTCCCAGTGAGCCGGTGCAAGTCCGCATTCATTTCCGGTGCTCCATATTATCACACTCGGGTGGTTACGGTCTCTGATAACGAATTTCTCCATACGGTCGACCATGGCTTTTTCCCAGCCCGGCACGTTTGGCAGCCAGTTTTCACCCTGATGGCATTCTACATTCACCTCGTCGCACACGTAGAACCCGTATTTGTCCGTTAGCCTGTAAAAAGCCGGGGTGTTAGGGTAGTGTGCCGTACGGATTGCGTTTATGTTAAGCTTCTTCATCAGCTTCAACTCCTCTTCCACAACCTTCATGTTCATGGTCCTTCCCTTGTACGGGCTGTGCTCATGCCTGTTAACACCCCTGATCTTTACCGGCATCCCGTTTACATTCAGCACACCGTCAATTATGTCGACCTGCCTGAAGCCAACCTTGTGCTGCAGTATTTCAAGAGTGTTGCCTCCGGCATCTTCGAGCTTCAGCAGCAGTGTGTACAGGTTGGGTTTTTCGGCCGACCATTGTCGGGGACTGCTGATCCTTTGTGAGAGGGACAGGTTGGTACTTTCTCCTGCTCCGAGTGAGCGTTCGGGGACTGAAAAACTGGTTACCATCTGATATTCATCATCATATAACTCAGCCCTCAGAACCAGGTTGCGTACCGCGTTAACGCCGTAATTGACCAGCTCGGCCTCAATGTTCAGTTCAGCGTTACGGAAGTTATCGTCAAACGGTGTGGTAATGAAGAAGTCCCTTACATGCACCTCCGGGGCCGACCACAGGTAGACGCTGCGATATATTCCATGGAATTTCCACATATCCTGGTTTTCAAGGTATGTCCCATCTGCCCAGCGCAGCACCCGTACTGCAACTGTGTTGGTACCCGGTTGCAGCCTTTCTGTTATATCAAATACGGCAGAAGTCATTGACCCCTTGTTGGACCCGGAATACTCTCCGTTGATCCATAGCTGGAAAAAAGTCTTTACCCCCTCGAAGTTTATGAACACCTTTCTGCCGTCCCAGTGTTCAGGCAGTTCAAATGTGCGGAAATATGATCCGGTGGGATTGAATTCCATCGGCACGTTGGGAGGGTCATACGGGCTGAATTCCAGTGGAATGTTCCTGTAGAGGCTGTAGCCGTATCCCTGCATCTGCCAGGTGCCCGGCACTGTTATATCGTCCCATCCGCTATGGTTAAAGGCCGTTTTATAAAAACCATCGGGAGCATCATAGGGGCTTTTGTCCCACCTGAATTTCCATGTGCCGTCGAGCGATCTGTAGTAGGGCGAACTCTGCCATTCGCCGGTAAGGGCATCTTCGTCATTGTCAAATACCACCATCGGAACATGTGCAGGTTCCTGGCTGCTGCCCACAAAAGAGGGGTTCATGATGTACCATGGAAGGTCACGGTAATCTTTGCTTTGGCTTATGCCGGAATATGTGCATATCAGTAAAATGAGTATAATTAATGTATTATGCACAAAATACGGCCGGGAATCTGATGAGTCCATAGCAGAACATTTTATAAGTGTAGTTTATACAATTATAAATAAAAAATTTGAATTGATATTAAAGTTTTAATAAATTGCGGAAGTCAGCCGCACCAGCAGCCGGCAATTATCGTCAAATCATTTACTATCCTGAAGCACGATCGGAAGACAACCTGCTGGATTATTATTTTGAAATATTAAGATGTGGGCTGGCCGGGTCAGAATATCTTGATATAATACCAGGTTGACTATGCAGTACAAGGATTATTACAAAATACTGGGTGTATCAAAAAGTGCCTCTGCTGAAGAGATAAAAAAGGCTTACAGGAAACTTGCCCTGAAATATCATCCGGACAAGAATCCAGGGAACAGTAAGGCTGAGGAAAAATTCAAGGAGATAAGTGAGGCATGGGAAGTTCTGAGAGACCCGGAAAAGAGAAAGAAATATGACAAGCTTGGCGCGGACTGGAAGCATTATGAAAAGGCAGGTGCAGGGCAGGCAGGAGGGTTTGACTGGTCACGTTTCGGTGGCGCAGGCGGAGGACGCAGCTACCGTTTTGAAACCGGGTTTGAGGATATGGGTGATGTTTTTTTCGGAGGTGGTGATTTTTCCGATTTCTTCAAGGCCTTTTTCGGCGATATGGGGGAAGCCGCACACAAAAAAACCCGCAGCGCATCAGGTTTAAAGGGCCAGGATCTTCGCGCCGAAATGGAATTGACACTAAGCGAGGCTTTTCATGGTACCTCCAGGATAATTAAATTAAACGGGGAGAAATTGAGGGTTCGGACAAACCCCGGTGCATATGATGGTCAGGAGCTCAGGATAAGGGGCAGGGGAGATGCCAGGGTTTCAGGTGGCCCGCGTGGCGATATTTATATAAAAATAAGGATCAGGCCCGATCCCAATTACCTGGTTGAAGGCAGAAACCTTGTAACTGAGGTTCCTGTCGATCTATATACTGCGATTCTTGGTGGCAAAATTCAGGTCGAAACTCCTGCGGGGAAGGTCAGTGTTTCTGTCCCTAAAGGGTCACAGCCGGGTTCCGTGCTCCGGTTGAAAGGAAGAGGGCTGCCGGAGCAAGGTGGTGATGCACCCGGCGACCTCATGGTCAGGATAAGGGTTCTGCTGCCTGAAGATCTTACAGATGAAGAGATCAGGCTTTTCCGAAAACTTAGGGATATCCACCAGGGCAGGCACTGAGGAGAATAGATTTTCTGAAATTTATACCAGTTTATTTTCATAAGTTTATGGAACTGTCTACCTAAATCTATTGCCATGAAGATAGCGTTTATAGGCACCTACCCTCCCAGAAAATGCGGTATCGGGACTTTCACAAGGAATCTTGTGAAGGCTATCCTTGCTAATACAGGGAAGAATAATCCCCGGGAGAGCATGATGATAGTAGCGCTTAACGAAGATAACCAGGAATATGATTATCCACCTGAGGTAAATTTTCAAATACGTCAAAACCGGCAGCGCGATTACACTGATGCGGCCAGGCATATAAATTTCAGTGATGCCGATCTTTGCATTCTGGAACATGAGTTCGGTATATTCGGAGGCGATGATGGAGTGTATATCCTTTCGCTGCTTCACAGGCTGGAAGTCCCCCTTATCGTTACTTTCCACACAGTCCTGAAAGACCCATCCTACACGCAAAGGTCTATCGTAGTTGAGATTGGCAACAAAGCGGCGCGCATTGTAGTAATGAGTCGCCGTGCGTTCACTTTCCTCACTGAAATATATGGTATACCCGCCGAGAAGATAGAGGTTATCGAACATGGCGTGCCTGAATATGAGAAGCTGTCACGAAACAAGGCCAAAGAGATGTTCGGGCTTGAGGAGAGGAAAGTGCTTTTGACGTTTGGCCTTCTTGGAAGGAGCAAAGGCATTGAGACAGTGATAAATGCCCTGCCCGCAGTCGTCGGCAGGCACCCTGATGTACTCTATATTATACTCGGTGCAACACACCCTGCAGTAATCAAGCATACAGGCGAGGAGTACCGCAATTTTCTCAAGCGTATCGTCAAAACCAGGGGGTTGGATAAAAATGTATATTTCAATAATGAGTTTGTTCCGGAAGACAGGTTGTTTGAGTATCTGAGTGCCACAGATATTTATATAACCCCTTATCCCAACGAGGCGCAGATAACCAGTGGCACTCTATCCTATGCTGTAGGATCGGGTTGTGCAGTAGTTTCTACCCCTTACTGGCACGCCCAGGAACTGCTTGGTAACGGAAGGGGCAGGCTTTTTGACTTCAGGGACTCTGAGCAGCTTGCCGCAATAATCAACGAGCTGCTTGCAGATCCCGGTAAGATTGACGTATTAAGGCAAAAGTCAAAAGAGTATGGCCGGAGACTCCGTTGGCCCAAGATAGGGAAGCAGTACCTCTACCTTGCCGAGTTTGTGTGTGACAACTGGGAAAAGGTGCCCAGGCCCGAAAAGCAGGCCGTTGACGTTTCTCTGATGCCGACATACGACCTTACGCATGTTAAGAGGCTTACTGACGACACAGGTATCGTGCAGCATGCAAAATACGGGATACCCAACCTTAAGGAGGGCTATTGTGTTGACGATAATGCAAGGGCACTGCTTATGTCTATACTGGCCTGGCGTCAGAACCGGGACAAGGAATCGCTTGAGCTGATGCCGGTATATCTCAGTTTCCTTCATTACATGCAGAGGGAAGATGGTAATTTCAGGAATTTCCTGAGTTTCAGCAGGCAGTTCCTGGATGAGTACGGTTCGGAAGACTCATTCGGCCGTTCGGTATGGGCCCTTGGATATCTTGTCAGGTTTGCCCCGAATGATGCATTCAAGCAGATAGGACGTGAGATATTCTTTAATTCTGTCGGGCACTTCGACCGCCTTGAATCTATAAGGGGGATAGCCAACACTGTGATAGGGATCTGCTATTATCTCAAGGAAACTCCCGATGATGAGGCAATGGTACGAAAGATGAAAGATCTGTTAGCCAGACTCCTTGAAGCATACAACATTAACAGGTCGGACGACTGGCACTGGTTTGAGGACAAGATGACCTATGACAATGCAATTCTTCCGCTTGCACTTTTTTCAGCATATGAAATTACAGGAGAAGATGAGTGGCTGGAAATAGCAGAAAAATCAACCGCATTTCTCGAAAAGGTTACTTTAAGAAACGGCTGCCTGGTTCCGGTAGGGAATAAAGGATGGTATGAAAAAGGAGGCAAAACACCTGAATTTGACCAGCAGTCGATCGATGTCATGGCCATGGTGCTTATGTATTACAGGGCGTTTCGTGTGACGGGAGACAGGTCATATATAGAAAGGATGTTCACCGCCTACCTTTGGTTTCTGGGCGAGAATTCACTGAGACTTCCACTATATGACCATGAGACCAAAGGTGGCTGTGACGGACTGGAGAAACAGGGGGTCAACCGTAACCAGGGAGCTGAGAGTACCCTCGCTTACTGGATATCACATCTTACCGTCCTTGCCGCACAGGAGAAGGAGCACCTGGTAATTGCCGGCCAGTGAACTCTTTTTCCGGTTGTTTGTTGTCCACCTTAATATTTGATATATTGCATCTGATGATTAAAAAATTATGCAGTTATGATTGTTACACTTGTTTATGTAAATGTTAAAAAGGAACACGTTGACGAATTTATCGGTGAGACTGAAAAGAACCACCGCAAATCCCTGCGCGAACCCGGCAACCTGAGGTTTGACATTCTTCAGCAATCAGGTGACCCCTGCAGCTTTCTGCTCTATGAGGCTTACCAGAGTGAAGAAGCGGCAGCGGCACACAAGCAGACACCTCACTACCTGGAATGGCGGAAAGTCGTTGAGCCATGGATGGCAGAACCACGCAGGGGTGTGCGTTACGAGATACTGCAACCCGAAGATCCGGCGCAATGGTAGGTGAGTTCAGGTTTGACGGAGTTCCCTCAATACGGTTCGGGACCGGTGTTTTTGCCGGTGCCGGCCGGTTAATCCGGAATTATGGCAAATCACTTCTGCTGGTAACCGGGAGCCGCTCTTTCACATCCGGTGTTGCCGGCCGTGATTTTTTAGAGGAGATGAAAAAGTCAGGAACAAAAATTGACATAGTCAATGTTGATGGAGAACCTCATGCTGAGTTTATAGACAGCATCGTTGCTGCCTTTCAAAATTCCAATATTGATGTGGTGATGGCTGCAGGGGGCGGTAGCGTCCTGGATGCAGGCAAGGCACTTTCCGCTATGCTTACCGTGAAAGGTAAGACCTGGGATTACCTTGAAGGCAACCCCGGGATGAAAACTCACCCGGGCACAAGGCTGCCCCTGATTGCCGTACCAACCACGGCAGGTACAGGAAGTGAGGCCACAAAAAATGCCGTGCTTACTACGCCGGGTGAGCCGCGCTATAAAAGGTCATTGCGACATGAAAACTTCGTCTCCGATATTGCACTTGTCGACCCCTTGCTTACAACAGGCTGCCCCCCGGAAGTAACTGCCGCGAGCGGACTGGATGCCATAACGCAGCTTCTGGAAGCGTTTGTTTCAACAGGTTCCTCGCCGCTTACCGATGCGCTGGCCGAAAGCGGGCTGCAAAAGGCATTCGGCTCTATCAGCCGTGCGGTGCACAACGGAGACGACACTGAGGCTCGCTCCGGTATGGCCTATGCAGCATTACTCTCGGGTATTGTACTGGCCAATGCCGGTTTAGGCGCCGTTCATGGCTATGCTTCAATACTGGGCGGATATTTTGACATACCTCACGGGGTCGTTTGCGGGACGCTGCTTGGTTCGGTAACAAGGGTCAATATCCAGAAATTGAGGGCATCAGGCAGTGGCAGTGAATATCTTGACAAGTATTCGGAAGCCGGCAGGTTAATGTCTCCCCGAAAAGGAGAGAGCAGGGATTATTATCTTGATTATCTTGCAGATGAACTTGACCGACTTATTGATAATCTTTCAATGCCGCGGTTGGGCCAGTATGGCATTATGGCTTCAGATGTCTCTGCACTGGCTTCTGAGACAGGGATCAAGAACAATCCGATTCAACTGGACAGAGGAGACCTTGAAGCTATTCTTCTTTCCAGGTTATAGCAATAAATTTGGATTAAGCCACCTTTTTTACTGCTGGTTCCGGTGATGTGGCGATCCGGCTTAACCGGCTGGAGTCAGGGATCAGATATCGCCCCGGGGGGTATTATTCATGCCTGTAGCTCCTGGTTTCACCATAGTATATTCTCCTTCGGGGCGGGGGAGGCCCGAGCAGGTTTTCTATCAAATATGTGGCAGCCGAAAGTAATATGCTGAAAAGGATTGCCTTCCAGAAAGTCTCTACATGAAAGCCCCGTATCCATGCTCCGGCCATCCATATCATCAGTCCGTTAATCACCAGCAGGAATAACCCGAAAGTGATTATCGTTACCGGTATGGTCAGTACAATAAGTATTGGTTTTACTATCAGGTTCAGGATTGCAAGAACAAGCGCCACCCATAATGCAGAAGTAAAAGAGATAACCTCTACTCCGGGAATTAGCCATGAGATGCCCATTATTGCAAGAGCGATGAGAATAAATTTGGTAATTGTACGCATAATTATATCTTTTTTTTTCAAAATCAATACAATAACAAAGATATGACAATTCCGGCATTATGCATATTAAGTGATGAAGGTAATGCGATCCCGGCTTCAGGCTGAGGGGTGGATAAAAAACATTAACTTTGAAAATTTTGATGTGCCACAGTACGGATATTATTATGGACAACAAGCATATTCACAGGATAGCCAAAGATCTTGACCTGAATGAAGCCCAGGTCAGGAATACCATAAAGCTTTTTTCAGAGGGTGCAACAATTCCGTTTATAAGCAGATACCGTAAAGAGCTTACCGGAAGCCTTGATGAGGTTATGATCACCGCTGTAAGGGATCTTTCAGGTAAACTGGCTGAGATTGACAAGCGACGAGAGGCAATACTGAAATCGATAGATGAGCAGGGTAAGCTTTCACCTGAACTGAAGCAGCAGCTGGAAGGAGCACAGAGCATGACAGAGCTGGAGGATTTGTACCTTCCATTTAAACCAAAAAAGAAGACAAGGGCATCGGTTGCAAGGGGAAGGGGACTGGAACCGCTGGCAAAGATTATGATGGGCCAGCGTGAAGATGCTATTGAGGAGAAGGCAATGGAGTTTCTTTCAGGTGAGGTGCCCGGGGCTGCAGATGCACTGAAGGGTGCACGTGATATTGTGGCTGAATGGATAAATGAAGATCAGGAGGCGCGCCGGCGTATCAGGGCCCTCTTTGAACGGGAAGCTGTTATCACTTCCAGGGTTGTGAAAAATAAAGAGGAGGAAGGTGCTAAATACCGCGATTATTTTGATTTTGACGAAAGGCTTGGGCGCTGTCCGTCTCACCGGATACTGGCAATGAGAAGGGGTGAAGAGGAGGGTGTACTCAGACTATCGGTTGAGCCTCCGGTTGAGAAGGCCATTGAAATTCTTGAACGGCTGTTTATACGAGGGAATAATGCTGCTTCGAGGCAGGTTCAGGAAGCGGCAGGTGACAGCTACAGCCGGTTGCTCAGGCCCTCAATTGAAAATGAGTTCAGGGCAATCGCAAAAGAAAAGGCTGACACCGGGGCAATTTCTGTCTTTGCTGAAAACCTGAGGCAGCTGTTGCTGGCACCTCCATTGGGACAAAAACGCATTCTGGCAATAGATCCGGGTTACCGAACCGGATGCAAGATTGTCTGCCTTGATGAGCAGGGTAATCTGATGCACAATGAGACGGTATACCCTCACCCGCCTCAGAGTGAGGGCAGGATGGCTGCAAAAAAGATAGCCTCGCTTGTTAATCAGTACAGGATTGAGGCAATATCCATTGGTAATGGCACCGCATCCCGTGAAACCGAGAACTTCATAAGGAAGGTTAAATTTGACAGGGATGTCAATGTCTTCATGGTAAATGAGAGCGGGGCCTCTGTCTATTCGGCATCAAATGTTGCAAGAGAGGAGTTCCCCGATTATGATGTAACCGTGCGCGGAGCTGTATCAATTGGTCGCAGGCTTTCTGACCCTCTTGCTGAGCTGGTGAAGATAGACCCTAAGTCTATTGGCGTGGGGCAGTACCAGCATGATGTGGATCAGGGCAGACTCAGGGAGAGCCTGGACCAGGTAGTGGAGAGCTGCGTCAACCAGGTGGGGGTCAACCTCAACACAGCAAGCAGGCACCTCCTGACTTATGTGTCAGGTCTCGGCCCGCAACTGGCAAAAAACATTATTGAATACCGAAAGGAGAACGGCCCCTTTCTGTCACGGGAAGACCTGAAAAAGGTTGCAAGGCTGGGAAACAAGGCATTTGAGCAATGTGCAGGTTTTCTCCGCATACCAGGCGCCGGTAATCCCCTGGACAACTCGGCTGTTCACCCGGAATCTTATCATATTGTTGAACGGATGGCCGAAGATATGGGTGCAGCGATAGAAGATCTGATAAAAAAAGAGGAATTGCGGGAAAAACTGGATCTGAAAAGATATGTAACAGAAACCACAGGGTTACCTACACTGAATGACATCATGGCTGAGCTGGCCAAGCCCGGAAGGGACCCCCGCAGCAAGATAGAGGTTTTTGAGTTTTCGCCCGATGTTTTTGGTATTGGCGACCTGAAGCCGGGAATGGTGCTTCCCGGGATAGTAACCAATATAACCAACTTTGGGGTTTTTGTCGATGTTGGAGTAAAGCAGGACGGACTGGTGCATATATCCCAGATGGCGGACAGGTTTGTGAGTAACCCCGGTGAGATAGTAAGCCTGCATCAGGCCCTAAAGGTGAGGGTGCTGGAGGTGGATGAGTCCCGCAAACGTATTCAGCTTAGCATGAAGAATATTAAGTAGATCTTTGCCAGGGCAATCTGTGTTTTTAGGGCTGATAAGATTTTATTACCCGGTTGTTTTTATTATATTGCAGGGACACTCCTTTTACCAAATTAAATGTTATGCTTATGTATAAGAGAAATATTTTTGCTGCCGCACTGGTAGCGGCATTCTTCCTTTTATATCCGTCGGGAGCCGGTTCCCAGTGGAAACCCGCCGGTGAAAGGATCATGACTCCCTGGGCCGAAGAAGTATCTCCCGGTAATGTCTGGGATGCTTATCCTCGCCCACTCATGGAAAGGGAGGAGTGGAAGAACCTGAACGGGCTGTGGGATTATTCCATAAGTCCCCGGTTTGCACCTGAGCCAGGCAGCTATGACGGCAGTATCCTGGTGCCGTTTCCTGTTGAATCAGCCCTTTCAGGGGTTAAGAAGTCCGTTGGAGAGGATAAGGTGGTATGGTACCACCGCACTTTTACCGTGCCCCGGGAGTGGTCAGGAGATGAAATTATCCTCCATTTCGGTGCGGTGGACTGGAAGACGGAGGTCTGGATAAATGAGATAAAGGTTGGAACTCATACCGGGGGTTACACCCCATTCTGGTTTAATATAACACCTTTTTTATCGCCGGGTACGGAGCAGAAGATGGTTGTACGGGTGTGGGACCCTGCTGACAGGTCTTACCAGCCCCGGGGCAAACAGGTTTCCGAGCCAGGAGGGATATGGTACACCTCCGTAACGGGTATTTGGCAGACAGTCTGGCTTGAGCCGGTACCATCCAATCATCTGACCTCTGTCAGGACAACACCCGATATAGACAGAAGCCTTGTAACCATAGAGGTCGAAACCAGCAGAACCTCTCCGGGAGATTATGTTGAGGTCAGGATATCAGGTAGCGGAAAAATGACGGCAACCGGCAAGGCCTCGGTAACCGAGGCGCTGGATATTCACATGGACTCACCGGAACTATGGTCTCCTGAATATCCTTTTCTCTACGATATGGAGCTGATCCTTCACAGTGGAGGGAAAGAATCTGACCGGGTAAAAAGCTATTTTGCCATGCGCAAAATATCGACTGCGAGAGACGAATATGGAATTATGAGGTTGCAGCTGAATAACGAAAACTATTTTCCTATGGGCACACTCGATCAGGGATGGTGGCCTGACGGACTCTATACTGCGCCATCTGACGAGGCTCTCCTTTTCGACATAAAGGCAACAAAAGATCTGGGCTTCAATATGATCCGCAAACATGTGAAAGTTGAGCCTGCCCGCTGGTATATGCATTGCGACCGGGTTGGCATGCTTGTATGGCAGGATATGCCAAGCGGTGATGAAACACCGGTATGGCAGATGAGGCAGTTTTTTGATGGAAATGAGCTGGAACGAAGCCCTGAATCTGAAGCCAATTTTCGTAAAGAGTGGAAAGCTGTGATTGATATGTTGTATTCCCATCCTTCAGTAGTTACCTGGATACCTTTCAATGAGGGCTGGGGCCAGTTCAAAACTGAAGAGATAACGGAATGGACCAGGCAATATGACCCCGGCAGGCTTGTATTGCCGGCCAGCGGAGGGAACCATTTCCAGACAGGAGATATCCTGGGAATTCACAACTATCCCCAGCCAAGGCTGTACCTCTATGATGCTGCAAGGCCCACCGTACTGAGCGAATTCGGAGGTATCGGCCTCGCCCTGGAGGGACATTTGTGGGAACCTGACAGGAACTGGGGTTATATCCAGTTCAGTTCTTCTGAGGAGGTTGCCGCACAATACCTTGAATATGCCGAACAGTTGATCAGGCTTATCAGGGCGGGAATATCAGGTGCCGTATACACGCAGACCACTGATGTTGAAGTTGAGGTTAACGGACTGCTGACATATGACCGCAAGCAGTTCAAGATGGACATTGAGAAGATCAGGGAGGCGAACATCAGGATCAGAAGAAGCCTGGAGCTCCGGGATTGAGTTAATGACCTCATAATCAATTTTGTAAAATTATTTGGTTATTGTCGCAATCAGTATTGTTTTTGGCAGATGATATATATAATTTTGCTGCGGCCTTTCCGGAGGAAGTTACATTAATGCTATTAAATCATAAATAAGATCATGTTACCAGAAAAGATCAGGTTGCCTGATGAGGTATCCGGCCTCCTCAAAAACTGCAAAAGCTGTACGTGTTTTAAGAGCTCTGCCGAACTTGCAGAAGCAGCGGTTGGCGGGAGCGATAACAACAACTTCGAAGTAAGCTATGAAATAGAGGGTAAGGGTAACTATGTTGAAGCTGTGGTTCACAGGGTTGCCAACGGAATTTCTGTCAACTATTCCGAAGTTTATATGAGGCGCAGGGATCCCGACACACTCGTGGTGGCTGACGAGAAGCCAAGTGACAAGGAGAGGTTTTCAGACAGGTACGGCAGAGAATTCGGGCCGTTGCGGGATCAAACCCTGCAATGGCTGAAGGACCAGGATCTGGGATATTTCATATTCCAGATAGGCCCGTCCGAATTCAGCTATTACGGGATAGCTGTTGCACCTGCAAACGCAGCCTTTTTTTGCATGGGACTGTCATTGCTCCAGAAAATAGTTAATGCCGAAGAACTGACCGAAGATGTGGCTGTAAAATCGGTTGTTTATGTGGCACCCACATTCAGGCACACGCATTTTGACGGGAAGCAGGTAGTGGTTCACAACCGTACAGATGAAGTGTATGAGATATTTTCATATAATCTTTACCCGGGCCCCAGTGCCAAAAAAGGCATTTACGGGGTACTTCTTTCCATAGGCGAATATGAGGGATGGTCTGCGCCACACTGTTCTGCGGTACAATCAGTCAGCCCGTATGACAATATTACCACATTCATGCATGAGGGTGCAAGCGGTGGCGGAAAGAGTGAGATGCTGCAGCTTATAGTACGTGAGCCCGAAGGATCGGTTCTTATTGGCGAAAATACCCTTACGGGGGAGAAGAGGGCTACGGCAATACCTCAATTCTGCAAGATAAACCCTGTATGTGACGATATGGGCATTGTCCATCCTTCCTATGAGACGGGGGGAATGAGGCTGAGGATAATGGATGCTGAGCACGGGTGGTTCATAAGGACTGATAACATAACCGGTTATGGTTGTGAACCTCAGATCGAAAAACTTACCATCAATGCAACTGAACCTCTTCTTTTTCTGAATATCCGCACTAATCCCGGCGGTACGGCTCTTATATGGAACCATATCGAGGACGAACCTGGTAAGCCATGTCCCAATCCCCGCGTGGTTGTCCCCAGGCAGATATTCCCAGGTGTTGTTAACAAACCTGTTTCAGTTGACGTAAGAAGCTTTGGTGTGCGTACTCCTCCATGTTCGGCAGAACATCCGAGTTACGGTATAATAGGTCTGTTTCATATCCTGCCGCCTGCCCTTGCATGGTTGTGGAGGCTTGTATCGCCAAGGGGGCATGCCAACCCCAGCATTGTTGATTCTGACAAGATGGGCAGCGAGGGAGTAGGTTCATACTGGCCGTTTGCAACCGGGCTTAAGGTTACACACGCAAACCTTCTGCTTGATCAGATTGTTAATAATACGGTTACCCAGTATGTGCTTACGCCCAATCAGTATATAGGTGTTTGGAAAGTGGGGTTCAAACCCCAGTTGCTGATGCGTGAGTATTTGACCCGCAGGGGGAATGCAAAATTCAGGTCCGAACAGTATCAGCCGGCCCGTTGCCCGCTTCTGGGTTATGAGTTGAATTACCTGACAATAGAAGGCTCAAAGATTCCATCACGTTTTTTGAAAGTTTATCGGCAGGAAGCGGTAGGGTTTGATGGGTATGACAAGGGGGCCGAGATACTTGTTTCCTTTTTCCGCGAACAGCTCCCGCAATATCTGGTGCCAGGGATGTCCGACCTTGGACGCAGGATTATTGAGGCCTGCCTCAATAACAGCAGTGTTGAGGAATACAATAAACTTTTCGGGCAATAATAACAGTAACCATTATACCCGGGTTTAAGAAATAATTAACCAAATCAGAAAAAAATGCAAATCCGTTCATCAGCATTATCAGTAATCATTATGTTAACAGCTATTTCCATGTTTTCAGGTTCCTGCAAACAACAGGCGCCCCGGCCGCCGGTTGCCGAAAAGATTCCGCATGAGATAACTACTCACGGACATACGAGGATTGACAATTATTACTGGCTTCGCGAACGTGATAATCCCGCCGTGATAGAATACCTTGAGGCCGAAAACGAATACACGGAGGCAATGCTCAGGCATACCGGAGATCTCCAGGAGAAGTTGTATGACGAAATAATAGGAAGGATAAAACAGACAGATGAGTCGGTGCCGTATTATGAAAACGGATACTATTACTATACCCGTTATGAGGAGGGTCAGGAGTTTCCCATCTACTGCCGCAAAAAGGGAGACCTTGATGCACCGGAGCAGGTAATGCTCGACGTAAATGAGATGGCAGAGGGGCACAGCTTTTTCCAGGTTACAGGCCTCCGGGTTAGTCCCGATAACAGGGTCCTTGCCTATGGGGTTGATACGGTGGGCCGGCGCAGGTACACATTACACTTCAAGGACCTTGAAACAGGCGAGGTAATGCCTGATCAGATCTCCGAAACAAACGGGTATGTAGCCTGGAGCAACGACAGCAGGACTTTTTTCTATACCACGCAGAATATTATCACACTTCGTGCTGAAAATGTTTACCGTCACGTTCTGGGAGATGCTGACGGTAAATCCGAACTTGTGTATTTTGAGGATGATGAAACATACAGGGTTTTTGTTTTTACTACCAAGTCGAAAGAGTATATCATGATAGTATCATCAAGCACCCTATCGACCGAATACCGGTATGTAAAGGCTGATGACCCCGGGGCGGACTTCAGTGTTTTCCACCCAAGGGAAAGGGATATGCGCTACAGCGTAGATCACCATAATGACAAGTTCTATATAGTTACCAACTGGGAGGCCGAGAATTTCAGGCTTATGGAAACACCCACCCGTTTTACCGGCAGAGAAAACTGGCGGGAGCTGGTCGGACACCGTGATGATGTCCTGCTCAGCGGTATCGAGATATTCAATGACCATCTGGTGTTGTCGGAAAGGAAGAACGGCCTGCGCCAGATATATATCTATAACTGGGATGATATGTCAGGGCATTACCTTGAGTTTCCCGAAGAGGCTTATACCGCGGCGGTTTCTGTTAATCCCGATTTTGACAGCGATAACCTGAGGTACACCTACAGTTCGCTTACAACCCCTAATTCGGTTTTTGATTACAACATGAAAACCGGCGAGCAGGTGCTCCTGAAACAGGATGAGGTTTTAGGTGACTTTGACCCGGATAATTACCAGGCCCGCAGGTTATATGCTACTGCAGGTGACGGCACAAAAATACCTGTATCTCTTGTTTACCGGAAAGGGGTGGAAAGAGACGGAACAAACCCACTGCTGCTTTATGCGTATGGCTCCTATGGCTCAAGTACAGATCCGCGGTTCAGTTCGGTAAGGCTCAGCCTTATAGATCGGGGGTTCATATATGCCATAGCTCATGTCAGAGGCGGACAGGAGATGGGGCGGTACTGGTACGAAGAGGGTAAACTGCTGAACAAAAAGAACACCTTCACCGATTTCAACGACTGCGCCCAATTCCTCATCGAGCAGAATTACACGAATGAAAATATGCTTTTCGCTCAGGGCGGAAGTGCAGGCGGCCTGCTTATAGGTGCGGTGATAAATATGAGGCCCGACCTGTACCGTGGTGTTATTGCCGCAGTGCCATTTGTGGATGTTGTTACTACCATGCTTGACGACAGCATTCCCCTGACAACCTCCGAGTATGATGAATGGGGCAACCCGAATGACGAAGATTATTATCACTACATACTTTCGTACTCACCCTATGACCAGGTGGAGAGGCAGGAATATCCTGCAATGCTTGTTACTGCCGGACTTCATGATTCACAGGTGCAGTACTGGGAGCCTGCTAAATGGGTTGCAAAGCTTCGCGAATACAAAACATGCGACAATCCGTTATTGTTATACACCAACATGGAAGCCGGGCATGGTGGTGCAGCCGGCCGTTACAGGCGATACCGGGAAATTGCAATGGAATATGCATTCCTGATTGACCTTGCGGGCATTGAATAAATCCTGTCCATGTAAAAAAATCCTGTTCTTGACGGATAAACAGTCTCGGCTGCATCCGGCCACGAGGTTTTTCATCTCTGATTTCGGGATGTGAACGCTTAATGTACGAAATCGTGCACTTTTATGTCCGGCTGGATGATTTTATTTTTGACTCATTTCTTATTTCATTTTTCAAGTATCTGGATTACAGAATTATATGTTGTTTGGCACAACTTTGGTGCTTCCACGGGTAAACTAACACTAACACTAACTAAATAAGGAGGAACCAAAAAATGAAAAAAGCAACTATTTTAATTGTAATAGGAATTGTTTGTATCACTTCCATGACAAAGGCCGGAGTACCCGATTACGTAATTAACGGCGAAGAAGTAACCTACTATGACAGGGTCAGGTATGGCATTACATCCAGCCTGGTAGGTATTAATGAAGACGGAAAGTCAAGGTACCAGGCCGCCGATGTTGTATCGTTCAGAAAAGACGGCCGCACTTACAGCAGAATGCCTGTTATCAGAAATAATCAGCCGACCGGTCGTTACAGCTTTATGGAACTGAAGGGTTACCGTAACGGACTTTATGTTTACAAGCATGAAGATCACAGAGGTGCAGGCCTTCCTGCAGAAGTAACCTATCTGGTTTACAATAACAGTGGAGAATATGTAGTAACCTTCACCAGTCAGAACCATAAATCGCTCCAGCAGTTTTTCTGGGGACAGGCCGATAATCTGGCAGCAAAATAAGCCTGCACCGGGCTGAACAGAAGAGAGGCTGGACTAATAACTCCAGCCTCTTTTTGATTAATAACCGTGGGTAGGAAACCTGTCTTCAGAAAGGCAGAAGATCATCGTCAGAGGGTGGAGGAATATCATCATCCGGCGGTGGTTCTTCATTTCCTGCAACGGTAGATCTTTCAATCCTCCAGGCCCTTACATCCGTGTACCACCTCTCATTGAATTCCCTTGATTCAATGTTCACGTTTACAGTAACCTTGTCGCCACCGGCCAGTTTTTCAGCTTCACCGGCTCTTTCACCCCAGGCGCTGATACATATTTTCCTGGGATAGTCTCCTGGTGTCTCAATTACAAAATCCTGCCTGACCCAGGGGCCGTTTTTACCTTCACCACTTTGTTTCGGAAGAACTTGCAGGACTGTTCCTTCAAGTACTAAACTCATTTTTTAATCAGTAACTATGTCGAGCAGTTCAACTTCAAAGATAAGCATCATGTAGGGCTCAATTGGTCCGCCCTGCCTGGGATTTGCACCGTACGCCAGCTCCTGCGGTATATATACTCTCCACTTTGAGCCCACCGGCATAAGCTGAAGAGCCTCAGTCCATCCTGGAATTACGCGGTCCAGCTCAAACTGTGCCGGTTCACCCCTTGAATAGGAACTGTCAAACTCTGTGCCGTCAATCAGGGTTCCCCTGTAGTGCACAACAACCTCGTCGTCTGATGCGGGACGAGGACCGTCTCCCATTTCGATAACTTCATACTGAATACCAGATTCGGTGGTGGTTACACCTTCCCGTAGCATATTTTCTGCAAGGAAATTTTCTCCCTCTTCAAGATTATAGCCAAACTGCAGTTTTGCAAAATAATCGTTCAGCAGCATATTAGCCTCATCAGGATTGAAGATGGTGGTTTCGCCTTCCAGCAGCTCTTCTATCGCAAGAGCTATCGCCCTGGGATTGATATCCTCAAGCCCACTCATCACGAGACTCGATCCGAAGGTCACGCCAATGGCGTAGCTGATGGTATCGGCTTCCGTTTTCAATTCAGAACGATTAATGCTTCCCTGGCCGCATGAATTAAATATTACGGTAAGGGTAAGTAATGATGTTAACAGGATTCTTGATCTCATTTTGATTTTGTTATGGTTAGAAATTGATTTGATTATCATAATTATTAGCTTCTTAACTTCTGATGTCCAAAGTGTTATCAGGGGCAAAGCTGAGCATATATACCCTGGAAAACTGATCCACGAAAGTAAAGGAAATTATTCAGAAAATAGCATAATAAGAAAGAAATTACATTTTGCATGGTTATTGAAAAGGTTTGAAAGCCAATGTCATTTGCCTTTTTCCGGGCGGACCCGGAATGCGTTCGACCTTCAATCCCCCGGCCTGAAGGTTTCTGCGCACTGTACCCTTGACGGAATATGTCGTAAGCAGGGCGCCTGTGTTCATCCAGGCTGCGATTTTATTGAAAATACGACTGCCCCATAATTCAGGCTGAACTTCCGGACCGAATGCATCGAAGTATATAACATCATAAAGCATGCTTGTATTGTGCCCGGCAATATCTCCTGCAATTTTATTTATTTTGAACCAGGGAGTTATTTCAATCTCTTTTTCCCAGGGGCATTCATGGATAAATTCAAACAGGGAATTTCCTTCTTTTCCGGTGAGATGTTCTTTATATTCAATCCATTCGGTTCTGTCGAGGGGGTTGATCTCTATTGTGTGGTAACTGACCCTTTTATGGTCTTTCCCGGCCGACAGGCACGTTAGCCAGGCATTAAGTCCCGTTCCGAACCCGACTTCAAATACCGCTATTTCATTCTTTTTAATTCGGTTTAATCCGTTTTCAATGAACACATGGGCAGATTCAGCCATTGCACCGTAAACAGAATGATAATGTTCATTAAGTTCAGGCACGAACAGGGTAGGTGAGCCGTCACCTGTCATTTTGATTATCCTGCCCATACCTCTGGAAATCGGCTTATGGCTGTTTTGATGCATCATCAATGTATATCAGGGCGGCTTCCAGGATGGTGTCAATACCGTTTCTCTCATCAGTTCCTGAAAGCCTTACGTTTATGTCGGGTGGGATGCCATTCTCTACATTAAAACCATTTGGCGCCAGGGTCATGGTCCTGGGTATCCTTATTCTCCAGCCGTTATAGAGTTCGTAATCGTATGGTGTGCCGCCACCTCCTCCTGTGTAGTCGCCCATTATGGTTACATGTGGAAACGCCGACATGAAGAGCACAAAATCGTTTGTCGCGCTGTAAACCCTTCTGTTGGTCAGAACCACTACTTTCCCGGTAAACTGCCTGTTGCCAAGAGGAACCACGTAATTGGGCTGGGGCGAGGTGAAATCGTTGTGACGGGGACCGGATTTGTAGAGTGTGTATGATACAAGCCTTCTGGTGTCGGCAAATCTTCCCGATATTATCTCACCACTGCTGCCATAACCGCCGCTGTTGTTCCTTACATCGAATACTACGCCCTTCAGCCCTGAAAATTTATCAATTACCGCATCAATATCACTCTCTTTGATCCTTTCCGAAAAAGATCCGGAGTAAACATACCCGGTTGAGCCGATGATGGTGGTAACAAACGGGCCGATGGTTTCCCGGTTATCTGCCAGGTAATGCTGATCAATCAGCTCCTGGTTGAAATTTGCAGGATGGAGGGAGTACCATTCAACATTCCTTGAGCGGTCAAAACCCGAATACAAATTCACGTGTCCGTCGCGCAGCTCAAACAGCGTGGCAGCCATTACGTCAAACAACTCCTGGTCTGACATCCCGTTGTTGATTTTTGGCCGGTATTCATTGTAGAGTGAATCCCAGTTTATGTTCCTGTATTCAAAGAATGAATAGTTTCTGTCAATTACCTCCCACATAAGCTCAAAATTATTAACGGGAGTGTTTTCGCCGTCATCGCCTATCAGCATCTTTTCGCACGAGATGGCAGCTGGTATTGTAATCAGAAGTATAATCAGCAATTTTCGCATGAGATGCTTTTAAAGGCTGAAAAGTGTTTTTATTGACAAACCGTGCAAGGCAGATTTGAGCCTGTTCGGGTTCTTGTGATCAAAGTACTCCCATCTGTATCCCAGACTGAGCTTATTGCCGCTATTAA
The DNA here is from genome assembly GCA_007133565.1 of Bacteroidales bacterium. Classification (GTDB taxonomy): domain Bacteria; phylum Bacteroidota; class Bacteroidia; order Bacteroidales; family PUMT01; genus PXAP01. The sequence goes on along the minus strand of SLMM01000011.1, from coordinate 18,955 downwards.
GCTTTCGTTCAATTGCCAGGCTTGTTCCGGCACCCGTAAAACGATTAACAGAAGATATCTCAATACTTGAGAAAAAACTCTCGAGGTTGCCGGTATTATGGTTCAGGAAACCTTCGGGCCTGATATAAGAATATGATGGTCGCATGATCAGCGATACAACCGGCACTTCAACCGTGAATATAATCATGGATCTGCCTGAACCTGCATTTATCTCACGTGCCAGTCCCCCTCCAAGGTTCAAAGCGCTGAATATATAGTTCTTCCTGGCGCTGTTCATCAGGTTGTTATGCTCGTAATATCCGAAACGTGATGTCAGCATGCCTCCTGCATATATCCTGATCCTGTCGCCGGCAATGCTTCCTGCATACCGCAGGTAATGCAAATCTGCACTGGCCTTGATGCTTTTCATTTTTGAACCGTCCGGACCGGGATATATTGAGGGACTGATGGTTCCGTGGCTGTAACCTGCTTCTATTTGCACCATAAGGCTGTCAGAGTATATCAGGTAACCGGCTTCTCCTGATGCATGATGTCCGCTGTAGTATAGCGGTGATATGCCATAATCCCTCAGTCCCCCATAAGTCCATCCTGCACCGATGCCAATATATTTCGTTGCCGGTTCTCCGGTATTTGCTCCGGCTGAATAAGGCAGGATAATCAGTTTCAGCAGGACAACGATGATCTTGACTGTTTTTCTCAATGTTCAACAAAGTTTGTGATGGCAGCTGTTTTTGCCTGCAATTATAAACGGCTGCCATTTATCAATTCGTATCAGCGGCTTAACCAAAAAATCCGGTCAATGTTCATTGAATGGCACAAAAAACTGCCCGGTATCTGTACCGGGCAGTAAACTTAATAAAAGCAAAGATAAATAAGCTAACGCGAAAAAGAATTTTAATGGGGGTCAATCTTTAATGCACCTTACTGAAAACCATAATTCCTTGCTGGTTGTGTTCTGTATTGCCATTCGTCCGTTTCGGGTCATCAGAACCATGGACCATGCAGCGTCGTAATCCGTTTCAGTCATGGTCCAGTAGGTTGTGCTCTCCCCGAGGCTGTAGAACTCCAGGTGTCCGGGCTGATACATCCCCGATCCCGGTGCAGAGAACCCTGAGCTGTTGGTAGCCCATTCATTAGGCTCTTCCCAGTGATCTGTACCCGGGAGTTTCATCTTACCCCCTGCAACATATTCCCCGCCAAGGTATTCCCTTATCAGCGCATATTCACTCCTGGTTGGCAGCCTCCAGTCCGGGGGACAGGCTTCCATGGCCATTTCCCATGTATACAGCCGTCCGTGCACTTCGCCATTTTCCGGGTCGTTATCATAAAGAACAGCTTTCCCGTCATCGAAATTCAGGTTCCCGGCCATTATATGCTGTCCGGCTATAATCGCAACCTTGTATGTCTGGCCATCCCTGGTGTCGGTCAGTGAACCGTAGTGGTTATCGTATTCACTTACCACTATGAATTTTTCCTGTTCTACGATTGTTTCTCCGGCTTCATTCCTTACTGTGAGAGTTACTCCGTATTCACCCGGCGCCTTATACAGTACTTCAGGATCGTTCTCATCGGAATATCGAGGAGAGCCACCTTCAAAGTGCCATTCAGTATCAACCTCGCTGTTTTCGGAAACCAATCTGAACTGAACCACATCCCAGATATGGATATCCCGTTCAGAGGCCTCAAAATCGGCCGAAGGAGGAGCTGGTGACGGTTCTCCATCATCACAACCGCTAATTAGCAATAAAATAAACACCGGCCACAAGGCCCTTTTCAGAAAAATCAGATGTTGCATTTTTAAAATAATTTTGGTTAGGAACTATCAGGCGTATGGGTTATCATTATCAGCAATGCTTTTTTGTATCAAAAAGCCTGCCATTCAGTGTAATGCTCACATATTACGACAGTAAGTAATATTTAAAAGCAGATGCTGACTACCAGATATGTTCGTAAACGGACACTCATTGTTCGATATCATACAACCAGTTAAACTGATATTAGCTGCAGGATCTTACAGTTCAAAATTGCAGAAAGCTGAAGAAATCAACACGAGTACCGGAATATCAGCGACTGATCTCCAGACAACCCGTATATTTTTATAATTTTGTTCGTATTGAACCAAATCAATAAGCAATGATCAAGGAAAGGAATACATATATTATAATAACTATACAATCGGTTGCGATAGTAGTCCTTCTGATATTGCTGGTGTTTTCGTTTGCTGATGCCGGCCGTGTTGCTGAGCTTGAGAAAAAGCTCGCCGAATCGGGCACCATTGTTCAGGAGTGTGTCAACCGAAATGACAGTCTTTCCCTGCTCCTGCAGGAATACAGGGTAACCGGTGCTGTGCCTCCGTTTCTTAACAACAGGCAGATCGAGGATCTGCAGAAGAAGGGGCTGTCAGATCCGATTCGTGATCTCAGGGAGGATCTTGCTGCCGCCCCCGATATCATAGGCTCACCGGCAGTGCTTGGAGGAACCATGGGGTTCTATTACATGGATGGTATTCATATACTCAACAAAAGATGGGTCTTTGCCTATTTTGAAGACGGACACCTGGCCGGCGCCATGCTCCTTAGTTATGAGATTGGTGACGAGGGTGAGATAAGCTGGGAGGTTTTGGATGAGATAATATATTGAAGATATGGGTTGTGTGATAAATTGTCAAATATCACCCATGCATATTTACAAGGGAGGTCTGAACTGCTCAATCACATGGCAATCACCTTCATTTGCCGGATAAGTCGCTGGGAACTCTTCTCTTGCCTCTTCAACAAGCAGATCAACAGTTTTGTACCTGGCTGAAAAGTGCCCTATTATAAGCTTTTCCGGTCCGGACTTTGCGGCAATCATGCCGGCCTGCCTGGCAGTGGAATGACCCGTTTCCCTTGCTCGTTCAAGCATGTTATGCAGGTATGTGGCTTCATGATAGAGGATGTCAACGCCGTTAATGTAAGGCAGTATCGATTCGGTATATTTTGTATCAGTACAATAGGCCAGCGACCTTGGTTTAACTGGAGGCAGGGTGAGGACCCTGTTAGGGATTATTTCGCCTGTACCGGTTATAAAGTCACCCCCCTGTTTTATATTAATTATTTCCCTTACGGGGATGTTGTGAAACTTCACCATCTCTTTCCTGATATTCAGCAAGGGAGGCTTTTCCCTGAAAAGGAACCCGCAGGCAGGAACCCTGTGCTTCATCGGTATGGTGTGTATTTCAAGCTTATCGTCTTCAAAGATAAGTTTACTTCTGGCTGAACCTATCCGATGAAATATTATTTTGAACGGCAGGGGGTATTCATAATAGTATTTGCGGTGGTCATTCAGTATTGATTCCAGCACGGGGTGGGCATATATATGAAGGTCACTTTTTCTTCCAAGCAGGCTCAGGGTGCTTATCAGTCCGAAAAGGCCGAATGTATGGTCGCCGTGAATGTGTGATATGAGAATATGGTTAATCCTTCCAAAGCTTATTTTGTTCTTCCTGAGCTGTATCTGGGTTCCCTCACCGCAATCAACCAGAAAAAGCCGCTCATGTACATTGACTACATGAGCGGCCGGAAATCTCTCTGAAGTGGGGACAGCTGAGCTGCTCCCCAGTATTGTAAATGTAAACGACACTTGTGATACTGTAACGCCTGTATTAGCTGCTGGCCTGTTCCGTTTCAATTAATTTCACGGCATCCTGCACAGATGGGGTAATGTTCAGAACAGTATCGAGTTGAGATATCGTTATAAGCCTCTCAACAGCGTCATTAAGCCCGGTTAGTACAAATATGCCCCCCGCATTCTTTGAAAGACGGTTGGCAACCAGTATGGCGCTCAGCCCTGAAGAGTCGCAGTACTTGCAGTTTCCAAGATCCATCACCACATTTTTTTCACCCTTACCCGATATCAGTACCAGCTCTGATTTAAGTGCAGGGGCAATGTGTGTGTCGAGCTTTTCTTCAAGCACCTGTATCTTCGTGTAATTGTCAAACTTTTCAATATTGAATTCCATCCTCAAAAGTTTTAATTGGTGGTACTTCTTTTTGAATAAAAACACTCATCAGCTAAAATAATAATAATTATTCAGTCAATAGTGGTTTATAATAAAGAAATACGAAAAAACAATCTTTTGGCTAAAATAATCAAATAATTCAAAGTTTACAGGTATTTAAAGCTATATTTTATAAACAACAATTACCGGTTATTTGCTATCTTCTGATTTTTCCTCACTTCCGGTTTTAGCTTTAGGCTTCTCCTTTGCTTCAGGCTTCCCTTCAGCTTTGGCTTTGTCTTTCTGGTCTTTACCAGTTTCAGTCTCAGGCTTTTCCTCTGCCTCAGGTTTTTCCTCTGCCTCAGGCTTTTCCTCTGCCTCAGGCTTTTCCTCTGCCTCAGGTTTTTCCTCTGCCTCAGGTTTTTCCTTTGTTTCGGGCTCGGGCCTCTTTTCAGCTTCAACCTTCTCCTTTACTTCGGGCTTCTTTTCAACCTTTTTCTCAGTTTTCACCTCTTTATCAGCAGCAGCCTTATCAGCAGCAGCCTTATCAGCAGCAGCCTTGTCAGCAGCAGCCTTCTTTTTCTTTTCTGCCTCTTTTGAGCCCTCTTCCATCTCTTCCTTCAGTGATGCCAGTTCTGAAATATCGCCAAGGGTGGTTCTCTCAAGGTTGGTCTTGAGCTTGCGCATAGTTTTATGTGCGCTGGGTGCCTGCTTTGCTTTTTTGGCGTCCTGATCCTTTGGCCTGGTATCTTCTTCATTCACCTTTGTGTGTGAAAGGATGATGCGCTTAGCGGCCTTTGAAAACTCTATGACCTTGAAGGGAAGTCTTTCATCCACTTTCGCCTTACTGCCGTCTTCCTTGACCAGATGTTTTGTGGAAACAAATCCTTCCACACCGTAGGGAAGCGCAACAAGAGCACCTTTGTCAAACACATCTGTAATGGTCCCTTCGTGCACAGAGTTAACACTGAACACCGTTTCGAAGACATCCCAGGGGTTTTCTTCAAGCTGTTTGTGTCCCAGGCTCAGGCGGCGGTTCTGCTTGTCGATCTCAAGAACCACTATCTCAATCTCCTCGCCGATAGAGGTAAATTCAGCCGGGTGTTTTACCTTCTTGGTCCATGACAGGTCAGATATATGGATCAGCCCGTCAACACCCTCTTCTATCTCAACAAATACACCGAAATTTGTGAAGTTCCTGACTTTTGCGGTATGCTTCGAACCGACCGGATACTTCTCCTCAACATCTTCCCACGGATCGGGCTTAAGTTGCTTGATGCCAAGGGACATCTTTCTCTCTTCGCGGTCGAGCGTCAGGATATAGGCTTCAACCTCATCTCCCACCTTCATGAATTCCTGGGCGCTGCGAAGGTGTTGTGACCATGACATTTCCGAAACATGTATAAGTCCCTCAACACCGGGAGCTATCTCGACAAATGCTCCGTAATCGGCCATAACCACTACCTTGCCTTTGACCTTGTCGCCGACCTTGAGATTGGGGTCAAGTGAATCCCACGGGTGAGGCGTAAGCTGCTTCATGCCCAGTGCAATTCTCTTCTTGGCATCATCGAAATCAAGTATAACCACGTTGACCTTCTGGTCCAGTTCTACAATCTCTTCAGGGTGGTTGACCCTTCCCCAGGACAAGTCAGTTATGTGTATCAGTCCGTCTACACCTCCCAGATCAATGAATACACCGTAGGAGGTAATGTTCTTGACGGTTCCTTCAAGCACCTGACCTTTTTCAAGCTTGGCGATTATCTCTTTCTTCTGCTGTTCAAGCTCCTCTTCAATAAGTGCCTTGTGGGATACAACTACGTTCTTGAACTCATGATTTATCTTAACAACCTTGAATTCCATTGTTTTTCCTACATATGCATCGTAATCGCGGATAGGTTTAACATCTATCTGCGAACCGGGGAGGAATGCCTCAATGCCGAATACATCAACTATCATACCGCCTTTTGTACGGCATTTTATATATCCTTTTATGATCTCGTCATTATCAAGAGCTGCATTCACCCTGTCCCATGACCTGAGTGCACGGGCCTTTTTATGTGAGAGGACCAGCTGGCCCTTCTTGTCCTCCTGGCTCTCTACATAAACCTCGACAGTGTCACCTGGCTTAAGGTCGGGGTTGTAACGGAATTCACTAAGGCTGATTACTGCTTCAGACTTATATCCGATGTTGATGACTACTTCGCGTTTGCTCATTGAAATAACGGTCCCGTCAACCACCTCATTTACATTTATGGTGGAGAGGGTTTTGTCGTACATCTCCTCGAACCTGGCCCTTTCTTCCTTTGAATAGTTGTCAGTATCCTCCTCCAGGTTGTCCCAGTCAAATTCTTCAGCAGCAGCTGCTGGTCCGTTGTCTTCAGCCGGCTCATCAGCCATGGTGTCAACCATGGTCACGACTTCACCCGGTTTGGTTTCGACAGTGCCTTCTTCGGGCTCTTCGATCATTCCTGCAACCGGTTGTTCAGATTTGTCTTCTTTATCTGCGGTATCAGCCTCAGCAACAGTTTTTTCAGCCGGAGTTTCTTCCGGTTTTTTCTCCGGTTTTTCTTCCGGGTTTTCAGATTCGGTAGCGGAATACTCTGATTTCACCTCCTCCTGTGCTTTGTTTGTTTCTGTTTCGGCTACAGGCTGTTCGGTTTTTGCCGTTTCTTCACTTTCAGCGGGTTTCTCCTCCTTTGCGGGTTCTTTGGCGGCTTCGTTTTCGCTTGTTTCTGTTGTGTTTTTCAACTCCTCTTCAGGGGCGTTTTCTTTCTCTTTTTCTGTCATAATTTTAAAGCAAAAAATTTAATAATTAATAAGTTAGACATTATTTATGGATTATTTCAGGAGATGCAAAAGTAAATAAAAATTGTTGAAAATAACCAACATAATAAAAAATTATTTGACCCGGATGTTTTAGTTTGCATTTTAAAATTCTTAATTTAGCCTTTCAAATGGAAGTAATTCGAATTTTTCTGATTACATAATATCAAAAACCTATCACAAATGGATAAAACCAAGCTTCTGACCATTCCCGCATTGATAGCGGTATGCGTCCTGATGTTTTCATGCACAACTGAGACCGGGCCCGAATGGAGGCCGCTTTTTAACGGCGAAAACCTTGACGGCTGGGACATCAAGTTTTCCGGCTACGAACTAAACCATAATTTCAACAATTCTTTCAGGGTCGAAGACGGACTGCTTACGGTTTCGTTCGACGAATGGGATACTTTCAACGGCGAATTTGGCCATATTTTTTACGACGAACCCTTTTCGCATTACAAGCTTAGGGTTGAGTACCGTTTTGTTGGTGAACAGGTTAACGGCGGGCCGGCCTGGGCATACAGAAACAACGGCATCATGTTTCATTCGCAGAGTGCAGCAAGCATGGAACTTGACCAGGATTTCCCTGCATCAGTGGAAGCCCAGCTTCTCGGCGGCGACGGTGAGAATGAAAGGCCCACGATGAATGTATGCACTCCTGAAACCCACATAATGATCGACGGACAGCTGCGCAGGGAGCATTGCATCAATTCGACGTCTGAAACTTTTCATGGCGACAGGTGGGTGACAGTTGAGCTTCATGTATACGGCGATTCACTGATACACCACATAGTGGAGCAGGATACGGTTTTTACATATCACAATCCGCAGCTTTCAGATACTGGTGAGCCATTAACCAGGGGGTATATTGCCCTGCAGGCCGAGAGCCATCCTACCCAGTTCAGAAAGGTGGAGATCCTTGATCTGAGCGACCAGTACGAATAGAACCAGGGCTGGATAATTCATAGGGTTAAGCCACAATGAGAACACCGGCTGAAGATTATTTTCAGAGGTCCGGATAAATGTTTTATTAACTAAATGAAAACAGATGAAAATTGTAATGGTTGGTACCGGGTATGTTGGGTTGGTGTCGGGTACCTGCTTTGCTGAGACCGGTGTTGATGTTGTATGCGTTGACGTCGACGGGCAAAAAATTGCCAGGCTCGAAAAAGGCGAGATGCCCATATATGAGCCGGGCCTTGAAGATATGGTTGTCAGGAATCTGGAAAAGGGGCGCCTCAGGTTCTCCACCAGCCTCAAAGATAATCTTGAGGAGGCCGAAGCCGTATTCATAGCAGTGGGGACTCCGCCGGATGAAGACGGGAGCGCCGACCTTAAATATGTTATTGAGGTTGCCAGGGAGGTAGGAAAGAATATGAATAATTACATGGTTGTCGTTACGAAAAGCACGGTACCTATAGGCACATCACGCAAGGTTAAGGAGACCATTCTCGGCGAACAGCAGAAGAGGGGGGTCACAATTCCGTTTGATGTTGCCTCAAACCCCGAATTTCTGAAGGAGGGAAGCGCAATCGGAGATTTTTTAAAACCTGAAAGGATAATAGTAGGAACGGAATCAGAAGATGCGGAGAAAATAATGCGCAGGCTGTACAAACCCTTTGTCCTTAATAATCATCCGATAATTTTCATGGATATACCTTCGGCAGAGCTCACCAAATATGCTGCAAACTCAATGCTTGCCACCCGCATCAGTTTCATGAATGATATAGCCAATCTTTGCGAGCTGGTTGGAGCAGATATTAACTCGGTCAGGATGGGCATCGGAAGCGACAGCCGTATAGGAAGCAAATTCATATACGCAGGCGTGGGCTACGGTGGCTCATGTTTCCCTAAAGATGTAAAGGCCCTGATTAAGACGGCCGATGAGAACAATTACCCGCTTGAGATACTTAAAGCGGTAGAAAACGTCAACAGCCGGCAGAAGGAGGTTATTTTCAACAAGGTAATAGACCATTTCAAAGGTGATATCAAGGGCAAGCGAATTGCTGTATGGGGGCTCTCTTTCAAACCGCGCACAGACGATATGAGAGAGGCGCCCGTGCTGGTAATCATCGACAAGCTGCTTGGGGCAGGTGCCGATGTGGTTGCCTATGATCCTGTTGCTATGGATGAAGCCCGCAGGGTTATTGGCGACTCCATTGAATATGCCAGGGATCAGTACGATGCACTGGTGGATGCCGATGCCCTGCTGCTTGTGACCGAATGGAATGATTTCAGGACACTGAATTATAAAGTTCTTGGCCGCCTGATGAAGAACAGGCTGGTTTTCGATGGCCGTAACCTTTATGAACCCTCTGAGATGAAAGAATTTGGATTTACCTATTACGGGATTGGCCGCAGAACCTGAAAGACATTATGACCGGTCATGAAAACAATAATTTAACCAATTCAGTATGCAACGTATACTTGTTACGGGTGGGGCAGGGTTCATAGGCTCTCATCTCTGCGAAAGGCTGCTTGAGGAAGGACATGAGGTATTATGCCTTGATAATTTTTTTACAGGGTCAAAGAAAAATATTGTCCATCTGCTTGACAATCCATGGTTTGAGTTTGTACGCCACGATGTGACCATGCCATATTACAGTGAGATTGACCAGATTTACAACCTTGCCTGCCCGGCATCGCCGGTGCATTATCAGCATAACCCTATAAAAACCGTAAAGACCAATGTAATGGGAGCCGTGAATATGCTGGGCCTGGCAAAGAGGAAGAAAGCAAAGATATTGCAGGCTTCGACAAGCGAGGTTTACGGCGACCCGCAGGTGCATCCCCAGGTTGAAAATTACTGGGGCTATGTTAACCCGGTAGGTGACAGGTCCTGTTATGATGAAGGGAAGAGGTGTGCGGAGACACTATTCATGGATTATCACAAGCAGAACGGGGTGAAAATAAAAATAGCCAGGATTTTCAATACCTACGGAACCCGGATGCAGATGGACGACGGGCGTGTTATTTCAAATTTCGTTGTCCAGGCGTTGAGAAACGAGGAATTAATAATATACGGAGACGGCTCACAGACCCGTTGCTTCCAGTATGTCAGCGACCTGGTCGAAGCACTGGTGAGGCTGATGGATACACCTGATGAGTTTACCGGGCCTGTGAATATCGGCAACCCGGTTGAGATGTCAATTCAGTCTCTTGCCGAGAAGATAATCAGGATGACGGGTTCAGGTGCTGAAATAGTATATAAACCGGTCAGGGGAGATGACCCTGTAAAAAGAAACCCTGATATCACCCTGGCCGGAATGGTGCTTGGGGGATGGGAACCGGTTATCGGACTGGAGGAGGGCCTTGAGCAGACCATCCGCTATTTCAGGGAAGAGCTGAAAGGAAAACAAAATAAAAATATCATATGAGAGGAATTGTTCTGGCAGGAGGTGCAGGCACACGGCTTCACCCTGCAACCCACAGCATTTCGAAGCAGATTTTACCGGTGTATGACAAGCCGATGATCTATTATCCAATATCGGTACTTATGCTCGCGGGCATAAGGGATATCCTGATAATATCGACACCCCGTGATCTTCCTGTATTCCGGCACCTGCTGGGTGAAGGCGACCGGTTTGGGGTTCGGTTCTCATACAGGGAACAACCCGCACCCGAAGGACTTGCCCAGGCTTTCCTTATAGGGGAGGATTTTCTTGAAGATGATCCGGCCTGCCTTATCCTGGGCGATAACATATTCTACGGATACGGGCTTACCGGTATTCTGTCCGATGCAGCAAAATTAAATGACGGAGCGTTGGTATTCGGATATTTTGTAAACAACCCCCAACGATACGGAGTTGTAGAATTCAATGATAGCGGCAAGGTTCTGAGCATTGAAGAAAAACCCGAAAAGCCGAAATCAAGCTATGCAGTAACAGGCCTCTATTTCTACGGCAATGATGTGATTGAAAAGGCCCGGGCACTTAAACCCTCTGCAAGGGGGGAGCTGGAGATAACCGATCTGAACCGTCTCTATCTTGAGGAGTCACGTCTCAGGGTAAAACTGTTGAGCCGCGGTATGGCATGGCTTGATACGGGAACTCATGAAAGCCTTCTTCAGGCCTCCGATTTCATACATACTATTGAAGAGAGGCAGGGCCTTAAAATTGCATGCCTTGAGGAGATAGCCTACAAAAAAGGTTTCATCGACAGGGATATGCTGCTGCACAGTGCAGAAATGATGAAAAACAACCGCTACGGAGATTATCTTATGATGATAGCTGGCGAACCAGCCGGTGAGTCCCGTCAATAGCAATTAAAGAAAAGGAGGATATCATCCAATGCTTATCAGAGAGACAGACATTCCCGGGTTGCTGGTAATAAAGCCAAAGGTATTTGAAGATGCCCGGGGATATTTTTATGAGAGTTATAACGAAAGGGTATTCAGGGAGAAGGGCTTGCCGACGGGATGGGTTCAGGACAACGAATCACGCTCGGGGATAAATGTGATCAGGGGGTTGCACTATCAGCTTTCACCATATGCACAGGCAAAGCTTATACGGGTGCTGGCGGGCACCATACTGGATGTTGCCGTTGATCTGCGCCAGGGATCACCAGCTTATGGCAGGTGGAGCGGAATTGAAATATCATCTGAAAACCGCCTGCAGTTGCTTGTCCCCAAAGGATGTGCCCATGGCTTCAGGGTCCTTAGCAGGACAGCCACGGTATTTTATAAATGCGACGAGTTTTATAATCCTGGTGCGGAGAGGGGCATTCTTTTCAGTGACGAAAAAATCGGAATAGACTGGGGCATAGATCCGTCAGCTGCCATTGTTTCGGAAAAAGACATGAATGCCCCCTCTTTTGCCGATGCTGATAATAACTTTTATATTTAGCCCGGTAATCTATACTGACAAAGCGATGGCTGACAACAAAACAAAGACAGTACTCATAACAGGTGGACGCGGACAATTGGGTCAGGAGATACAGGGGCTTTCCTATACTCATGCATACAGGGAGTACCGGTTCCTGCATACCGATATTGAAACACTCGACATAACCCAGGCGGGCCGGCTTGAGGATTATATTGCAGAGAACGCGGTGCATTGCGTTATAAACTGTGCTTCATATACAAATGTTGACAAGGCTGAAGCTGACCAGGAAGCTGCGATGCTTGTCAATGGCATGGCACCCGGATTGCTTGCCGGCGCATGCTCACTATCAGGGGCCTGGCTTATTCATCCGGGTACCGATTATGTGTTCGATGGCCAGAGGCCTGTGCCATATCGCGAAGAGGATACACCTGCCCCACTGTCCTTCTACGGCAAATCAAAACTGGAAGGAGAGAAGGCGGTACTGGACTATGAACGGGGTACGGTTGTGCGGACCTCCTGGCTCTACTCGACCCACGGCCACAATTTTTTCAAAACCATCATGAGGGTTGCGAAAGAGAGGGATGAGCTGAATGTGGTATACGACCAGACAGGGACCCCCACCTGGGCAAGGGACTTTGCCAGGGTGCTGCTTATGATAGCTGTCAATTCCCTTTCGGGGAACGGCAGTTACGGCAAAGAGCTGTTTCATTACAGCAACGAGGGAGTAGGTTCGTGGTACGACTTTGCTCATGAGATAGTTACGCTTACAGGAATTAATTGCCGCGTAAGGCCGGTAGAGACACAGCAGTATCCCCTTCCGGCCCGTCGTCCTTCCTACAGTGTTATGAATAAGGCAAAGATCCGGTCGCGGCTGTCGATCGACATACCGCACTGGAAAGAGAGTCTCCGCAACTGCATTTCGCAGCTTGGCTGAGAAGTAATTGCATCGACAAATGCAAACAACATAGTATAAGGATAAAAATCAATAAAATATTAAGATATGGAGAACATGGAGTTGCTCAAGATGGTGCGTGAGCGTGCCGCATCCTGGATGAGTGAGGATTTTGATCCGGAAACAAGAAGGCAGGTAAAAGAACTGCTGGATAACCCGGAGAATGAAAATGAACTTATTGATGCATTCTACCGTGATCTTGAGTTCGGAACCGGCGGGTTGAGGGGTGTTATGGGAGCAGGTACCAACAGGATGAACATTTATACCGTCAGCATGGCAACCCAGGGGCTTGCAAACTATCTGCTGAGACAGTTTTCCGGCACGGCCCCGTCAGTTGCCATAGCCTATGACTGCAGGAACAACAGCAGGCTTTTTGCGGAGACCGCTGCAGGGATCTTTTCTGCCAATAAAGTAGATGTTTACCTGTTTGAAAATCTCCGTCCCACACCTCAGCTCTCATTTGCGATCAGGCACTACGGCTGCCAGGCAGGGCTTGTTATCACGGCAAGCCATAATCCAAGGGAGTACAATGGTTATAAGGTTTACTGGGAAGATGGCGGACAAATAATTGACCCGCATGATGCAAACATCATTGCAGAGGTAAAAAGGGTTACCGGGATCAGCCAGGTAAAAAGGGATGCCAATCCCCAAAGGATACGAATGATAGGAGAAGAAACCGACAAAGCCTACCTTGAAAAACTAAAGGAGATGTCACTGTTGCCTGGCGCCGTTAAAAGTCGCAGCGACATGAAGATAGTTTTCACTCCCATACATGGTGCGGCAGTTAAGCTTGTTCCAATGGCCCTTCGCAACTTTGGTTTTGAGAACATCATATCAGTGCCTGAGCAGGATGTGACCGACGGAAATTTTCCAACGGTAGTATCACCAAACCCTGAAGAAGCGGCTGCTCTTGAGATGGCACTGAATAAGGCCCGTGAAACAGGGGCTGACCTGGTGATGGGAACTGATCCTGACGCTGACCGGGTAGGGATTGCAGTGAGGGATGACAAAGGTGCCCTTATACTTCTTAACGGTAACCAGACTGCATCGCTGCTGCTTTATTACATACTGAAAAGATGGGAAGAGACAGGAAAGCTCACAGGTAATGAATATATCGCAAAGACCATTGTAACAACAGGCATGCTGTCAGATATAGCTTCAAAATTCGGGGTTGAGTGCCACGATGTGCTTACAGGCTTCAAGTTCATTGCGGGACTGATGCGCAGATATGAAGGAGAGAAGACATTTGTTGCAGGGTTTGAGGAGAGTTACGGCTATCTGGCCGGAGATTTTGTAAGGGATAAGGATGCGGTTCTCTCCTGTGCACTCATTGCTGAAGCTGCAGCGTGGGCGATGGATCAGGGCAGGTCCCTCTACGAGATGCTTATTGACCTTTATGTTGAGTTCGGGCTATACCGTGAGTCGCTTGTGTCGGTTGTACGCAAGGGAAAAAGCGGTGCCGAAGAGATTATGGCAATGATGGATCGGTTTCGCGGTTCGCCTCCTGAGAGTATTGCAGGTTCTGAGGTTATGACGGTTAACGACTACCTGAAGCAGAAATCTTTCGACACCATAAGCCACCTCAGGCGCAATATAGATTTACCAAAATCGAACGTGCTGCAGTTTATACTGAGAGATGGATCGCTCATTTCGGTCAGGCCCTCAGGCACCGAGCCAAAGATCAAATTTTATATTGGGGTGCGCGGCAACCTTGACAGGAGGGAGGATTATACAGAGGCCTGCAGGCAGCTTGATGAAAAGGCGAATAATATCCTCATTGCGCTTGGTGTATTCTGATAAACTTATTTTAACGGCAAATATATTTTATTATGAAGAGTTACAGGAAAGAGATGTGGTTTGAGACCAAAACCCGGAGAGAACTTATCAATATTACACCTTCAGTTCAGCAGTGCCTTGCAGAGAGCGGAGTGAAGGAGGGCTTGCTGCTTTGCAATGCAATGCATATAACGAGCAGCGTATTTATAAATGATGATGAGGCAGGGCTCCATCACGATTTTGAGGTCTGGCTTGAAAAACTTGCTCCCGAGCATCCGCATTCTCAATACCGGCACAACGGTTATGAAGACAACGCCGATGCACACCTTAAACGCACTATAATGGGGCGTGAGGTTGTGGTTGCAATAACTGAAGGCAAGCTCGATTTCGGACCGTGGGAGCAGATCTTTTACGGTGAGTTCGACGGCAAAAGGCGCAAACGGCTGTTGGTTAAGATAATAGGAGAGTAGGGCAGGTTATTGCACATGCCGCTCATGACTTTATAACGGTACGGTGCCGGTTGCGGTTACCTCCCCGGAAGGGAAGTAATCATTTCTCAATCAAAAAAGAGGTCGCTGAAATTTACCAGAAACAGCTTGCCGACAGGCCTTGTGAATGCAGTATAGAGCCACCTCAGGTATTCGGTATTTACCATTTCGCTGTTGATGTACCCCTGGTCGATGAATACGTTCCTCCACTGACCACCCTGTGCCTTGTGGCAGGTAACTGCATATGCGAACTTCACCTGCAGCGCATTGAACCACCTGTTCTGGCGCATTTTCTCGAAACGTTTGCGCTTGTTGGCTATGCCGGTGTAATCCTCAGCAACTGAGTGGAAGAGAGATCTGCTCTGTTCCTGGCTCAGGGCGGCAGTTTCAGAATTTATTGTGTCGAGCATCAGCTTGACCTCAATCTCGGTATTCTTGTAGTCAACAAACCTTACAAGCGCATCGGCGAACCTGAACCCGTACATCTCTTCATAGCGTCTGACACGCAGCACCTCAACGATATCGCCGTTAGCTATAAAGTCGGTTATCTCGTTTTCGGGCATCCAGAAGTAGTTGTTCCTCACTACCATAAGACGGTCGCCCACCGCCAGCTCCTCATCCCTGAAAAGGATCTGGTCTCTTATACCCTTGTTGAACTGGTTTGCCCTTTTGTTTGAGCGGGTAACGACGATGGTGCCGTCAATACCCCATTTATCATATGAATCTGAGATCCTTTCAATCAGGTCTGCGCCGGCAACCCTCTCAATATCATTAAAACCTTCTGTTACAATGTGAGGAATGCTGCTGCTTTCCGCTTCTATTTCATACCTTATCCCGGTGGCATTAAAAAGGATGCCGGAGTCCTGCGCCTGCCTGAGTATCTCTTTCAGAAACACTTCGGTTACATCAAACCCGAAACCCCTCAGGTACCCGGCGTCAAGGGCGGGACTGGCGTCAATGCCAACCGGCGGCAGCTGTGCAGTATCTCCTGTCAGTACCAGCCTGCAGTTTTTACCGCTTCCGATGTAGCTGATCAGATCGTCCAGCAGCCTGCCGCTGCCGAAAACATCCGATTCGAAAGGCTGGTTCGATATCATCGAAGCCTCGTCGGTTATGAAAAGCGTGTCTTTGTGCATGTTCCTGTCCAGCACAAATTTGCCAGTACCGTCGGCCGATGACCTCTGCCTGTATATCTTTTTATGAATAGTGCTGGCAGGATAGCCGCAATAGGCCGACAGCACCTTTGCCGCCCTGCCCGTTGGCGCAATAAGAACCACGTTGCTTTTAAACAACAGCATTGTCCTTACAAGTGCAGCGATAATTGAGGTCTTCCCGGTACCGGCAAAACCTTTTACCAGAAGGATGTTCCTGCCTGCTCCTGCTTCCAGGAAGTCCGGCAGCAGGCCAATCATCTTCTGCTGGCTCTCAGTCGGCCGATGGCCGAGCTGTTCTGTTAAGATATTGATAATATGGTTTTTTAACATTTTTATCAATTAAACCGGAATATGCGGTATAAATCCATTTTTTTTATAAATTTGCCATCAAACTTAAAACTAAAATATCAGAAAAGGAGATACTGTCCGTTCTATTACATAACTTAATACTATAATATGAGCCGTTCATGACAATGTTGTTATGATAAAAGGTATATAAGACCAATGTTTTAATTTAAATATTTACTTATGAAAACAGTAATTCAGATTCTCCTTTCAGTTGCAATCCTTCTGTTGGGATACCTTCTGGTTGACAGCATCAGCCAGCCTATCAGGTTTCAGCAGGAGCAAAGGAAGAGATATAGCAGGACTATAGACAGGCTGAGAGACATCCGTACGGCCCAGCTTGCTTATCGCTCGGTTTACGGAGAGTTTACAGGCAGCTTTGATACGCTGATCAATTTTGTCAAGTACGACTCATTCCGTGTTGTCAGGGCTATTGGTTTCGAAGATGAAGACGAAGATGTAGCTTCCGAAGAGATCATTCGTGATACAGTTCTGGTAAGTGTAAAGGACTCAATTTTTCCTTCTGGATATGCTGTAGACTCTCTGCGTTACGTTCCGTACACGGGGGGTCGCGAGCAATTCTTCCTTGGTGCAGGGGAGGTTATGACAGGTAGCGGGCTCCCGGTCAAGGTTTTTGAGGCACACGTGCTGAACGATGTATTGCTTGCCGGACTTGACAGGCAGCTTGTTATTAACATGAACGATGAGCGTATAAGAAGAGACCAGTTCCCCGGGCTTAAGGTCGGATCTCTGGAGCGGACCACCAACAATGCCGGAAACTGGGAATAACATCGCTATGGATGCGTTGTTGATAGACGAAACATTTGATATAAATCAGACACGAGATTACAGCATATCCATTCAGGCAGGCCTGAATGGATATGCTTTTTCTGTGCTTGACCCACTGAGAAACAAATACATCCTTTTAAAACATATCGCATTTGATTCCGGCTTGACTCCCCGGGATATTGAGGAGAAGATCACCGGCATCCATGACAGCGATGAGTTCCTTGTCCGTGAATACAAAGAGGTACTATTTTCATACCAGGGATCTCGCTACACCCTCATCCCCGGTCCGTTGTTCAGGAAGGATAACCTGCGAACCTACTTTGAGTTCAACCATCACCTTGAAGAGCTTGACGAGATAAATTATAACAAGCTCAATGGTACCGATGCATACAATGTTTTTGTTGTGCCTTCGGAAATATCGGCTCTTTTGCACAGGTCATACGGCAATGTGAAATATTTTCACCAGGTCACACCTCTGATTGAAAACGGACTTGTTACACATGGGGGCAAAGGATCAAAAACGACTGTAATGGCAAACATTTACGGCAAGTCTGTCGATGTAGCCGTAATCCAGGGAGAGAAACTGCTTTTATGCAATACTTTTCCATGGAAAAATGATGCCGACCTTGTCTATTTTATTCTTTACGTATATGAGCAGCTAAAACTAAACGGAGAGGAGACGCCCCTGGTTATTTCAGGTGAGATGAAGAAAAATTCTGAAACCTGCGGAATGCTGCGGTCCTATATAAGGAATACAGGATTTGAAAAGCGTAATAGTAAATTCATATACAGCTATACATTCAATGATGTTGATGCACATTGGTTTGTAAACCTGTTCAATCTGAAGCTGTGCGTATAATAAGCGGTTCCTGCAAGGGAAAGAGGTTATATCCCGGGAAAAATTTCAAGGCAAGGCCCACTACAGATTTTGCCAAAGAGAATCTGTTCAATGTCCTTGCCAACTATTTTGATTTTACCGGATTGCATGTACTCGATTTATTCAGTGGCACCGGCAGTATTTCCTATGAATTTGCATCAAGGGGCGCCCTTGCAGTAGACTCCGTAGAAACAAACACCAGTTACCACTCCTTTATACAGAAAACTGCAAAGAATCTTGGTTTTGAGCAGGTTGCTGCCATCAGGACTGATGCGTTCAGGTTTCTGAAACAGACAATGCGTGAATATGACATCATCTTTGCCGATCCACCGTTCGATCTGAAGGAGATTGACCAGCTTCCCCATATTATTTTCAGCCGAAGCCTTCTCAAGCCAGGCGGCTGGTTTATACTGGAGCACGGCAAGGATCACGATTTCTCGCTTCTGCCCCAGTTCAGGGAATTGCGTAAATACGGAAGCGTCCGTTTTTCGGTTTTTGAAGCCCGGCCACATTGAAGCTCCGGCACTTTTAAGATAAAAAAGTTGTTCTCTATTTGCAGGATTAAAAATATCTTGTATTTTTGCATCACGAAAATCGGCCCGCTTAAACGGGTCAACGTTCTGAAAAGATCTGGTCCGGTAGTTCAGTTGGTTAGAATACATGCCTGTCACGCATGGGGTCGCGAGTTCGAGTCTCGTCCGGACCGCCAACTACACAGTTAAGCCTCTGTTTATCAGGGGCTTTTTGCATTTTAGTGCACTATAGTTCATTTATTTTGTAAATTTGTCTGATATTAAAGATTTGAAAACTTCATGATGACTTAAATAAATTTTTTTTGATAATAATTTGAATAAAGCGTGGCTGCAGGATTATGTCCTGTAACCCTGTCTTTTACAATAAATGTTGTTGCCGGTGCATTATAATATTTGGTAAACAATATATCGTGCCC
>SLMM01000198.1 GCA_007133565.1 Bacteroidales bacterium | reverse complement strand
TCGCCTTCAATCAGGGTGCAGGCCGATCCGGTCACATCGAAAGAGACAACCGAATAGACATATTCAGACCTTGCCGGAGTTGCACCCCCCTGGTTCTCCCAGATGCTGTTGAAAGTATAGGTATATATAGCAGCTTCAGGGTTGGCAAAGCCGTCAGAGAACGGACTGTCGGTCAGCGTCAGCTCGACAAACTCCGACGGGTCATCCTTCCACTCCCTTCGCAGGGTAAAGCTGAAGCTGTTGCCTGCAACTATGCCGAATGTGATCACCGTCTCACAATCCTCACAGCCCTCCCAGGGGTCAATTCCAAGGATCTCGATCGTCGATAGCGGGTTGACAATAACCTGTGCCGAACCGGTCATCTGCCTCTCACAATCAGGAAGGTCGGTCCGGTATGCCTCTATTGTAAAGTTATAGGTGCCAGACGCCAGGGAGGAACCCACAGTAAATACCAGGTCCGAACCGGTACCGGGCAATGCCGTGCCCGTTGGCGAGCCGTTCTCATAAAGCTCGTAGGTATAGAAGTTCTCCGAGCCGCTGAGGGTGATATCAATCTCCCCGCCCTCGCAGATCTCTCCCCCCCCGCCAACTGTAAATAGCTGCGGCTCTGGCAGAACTGTAACAACTACCGGGTCACCGAATATGGTGGTGGTCGATGTGCGCGGAGTACCCTGGGTATTTTCGGTCACGCTCAATAGCGTATATGTAGTTACCCCAACACCGGGCGACACATCGAATGTAACCGGGCTGTCGTTACCGGTGTAGGTCTCAGTCACGCTGCCGTCATCCACCTCGACGGCGAAAAATGGCACACCAATAACCTGAACGCTGAGCGTCACTGTGCCGCCCTCGCAAATTGTCACGTCGGTCGAAACAAAGCCCGCCGCCGGAAGGGGGTCGCCTTCGGTTGATGCGATGGTATAATACCTGGTTGCCAGCGTCCTCGCGGCATCAGTCCGTATCGTCCCGCTGTTGACACCACCGTCGGTCACCACCGTGCCGGCCGACTCCCACCGGTTGTCGCCGCTGTTCCATTCTGCAACATGAAGATTGCCGGGCCTGTCATCAGTCATTGCCGGCAGCAGGCTGGCGTCATCCCACCTTACCGTCACGATCGCACTGCCCGCCGGTTCGGGTCCGCTCACCCTCCAGAACTCATTGTCGCTCACCATCAGCAAAGGTGAGGCAAACTCCAAAGGAGGATATTCCGGTGCGGCACTCCGGCTGAAATACTCAGCCTCCCAGTATCCGGAGGAGGCAGTCGAAGTGTTCGTTATCACCAGGCGGCCGTACCGGGACCTGTCACCCACCGGGAATATAAAGCTGCCGCCGCTGTTCACCAGCTTGCGCATTGGCCCGTTAACAAACGCAGATGGACCGTAGCCGGTCACAGCCGTTTCAGAAGCATTGGTCACCGAAAGCATGTTGGAGGCCGAGGTGGTAACCGTGCCAGCAGCAAGGACAAGGTTCCTGTCGATGTCGATGCTGCCGTCGAGAGTCACCCCGGCACTGTTGTCCACCCTGAAATCCCAGAACCCGTTGCCCCCCGTAAAGTCGCCCGCCACTATCTGCGGCTGGGCACCCTCCATCGATACCATTGACGAGCCTATGCCAGCATCAAAGCTGCCGGTATTGAAAAGCAGGTCGCCCTCAATCCGCACTATCCGGTCATGCTCATTTATTACGTTGAGCGAGGCATCATCGCCATCAATGACCAGGTTGCCGTAAACACGAAAATCAAGGTTAGGCAGCCTTCTGTCACCGGTCCCACTGAATTTCAGATTATTAACTGCCGTGATCTCACTCAGCACATCATAATTGCCACTCCCGGTAAATTCAATTGTACCGCCTTCCGGACCAAAGAAATCATCATAGACTCCGGCAGGCAGGTTCCCCCGTTCAAGCTGCAGGGTCCCTGTCCCCTCAACCATGCCCAGGCGATGCCCGAATGTCTCACCAAGCTTCAACAATCCTTCATCCTCAATTATCGTCCTGTAAACGACAAGATACCTGTTGGTCACGACAACATCATTCTGAATATAAACTATTGCACCACGCGGGCCACCCGCGGGAACGCCTTCGCCGGCATTTCCGATATCCCCTGTCGCGGGGTCATAAGCAGCCCAGGTGTTCTGATCATTCCAGTTACCATTATTAACGCTAATAAACACGGCCACCCTGTCGGGTATTGCCCCGTCACAATCAGGATCATCAACCCCCGCGGTATAGTCACCTCTCACACCAGCATCATCAGTACCCTCGAAATAGAAGATCAGCCTCTGATTCTGTTCATCAAAAGTTTCAGGGGGAAACTTATTCCAGAACTGGCAGACAGGACAAAGGCGGGCAGTAATATAGTTGCTTACATCATAGTGGTCTTCATTTATAAGCAGATCCTCACCGTAGTACCACATATAACCGGTAGCTGTAAATCCTGAAACTGAAGCGGCAGCCAGGGTCCAGTAATAATCCAGTACATTTTCCGAATTAATAAGCTCTTCGCATGGCCGGTCATCAGGATCAACTATGGTCGGGTGTCTCTCATTGGCGGCCTTTACACGTATCGACCCGCCGGCATCAATTGATTCGATGTTAAACCGGACAGGTGTATATTTATTCTGGGAGCCTATAGGATATGTAAAAGTGTAGTTATCGGCCGGAACTACTTCAGGAAAGTACTTTAATATCCCCGCATCGGTAAATGAGATATTGGTGCGGACCATATTGTTTTCTGAAAACTCGCTGGCCTCAATAAAAGAAGCATTCTCACCCATAATCAGCAAATTCCTTCCAATGTCGAGTACCCCGTTTTCCAGTTGCAGCGCATTTGATACAGAAAGGGTATTGCCTACAGGAACTGAAACACCGTTGCTGTTGTTGATCGAAAGCTTGCCAAATGTGCCATCACCTGTCAGGAGCTGCTGTGCAGCGCCGTTCATAAGGATGCCGCTGCCGCTGTCGCCGTGTGTATGGATAACATCCATATGTACGTTACCCTTTACGCTTATGGTGCTGCCTCCATCGTCGAGGGAACCTGCAAGTAAATTCAGCTCATTGTTAACCACGATATTGCTGTTCAGGCTAAGGGTACCGGACTGGCCCTTCTCAAGGTTGAAAAAGGTGGTTCCTCCCGTCAATTCCTGTGTTCCTGTCCCGCTGAAGAAAGTTGTATTTCCTGCCGGGGTATAGGTCCCGTTATTAATCCAGTCGCCTTTAACGGTGATATCCCTTCCATCACTATTTATGGTAGTACCGTTATCAATATTGAAATTAACAGCCACAATATCTCCATACCGGACCCTTACCGCCGGGTTGTTGTTACTTGAGTTATCAGTTGAAATATTCTCCATCTCTATACCTGAGAACAAACCAATTGTCTGGCCCGGACGTGTGGCATTGCCGCCAAACCGGATTTCGCTTCCCGCGCCCAGCGAGTATGAAGAGGGAGCAAGATAGAGAGACGGGAATACCGGGTTATTCTGAGCGTTGGCAATTGTAACAGAAGCTCCCGGCACCATCCGGAAATTACTTCCCTCGTTGAGAATCTCAAATACACCCCGGCTGTTTTCCGGAATATTGCCACCGCTGCCTATCACAACACTGGCATCTTCACTTTCAATCCTGAAATCGAGTATTCCCTCTTCTGTTGCTATGGAACGGCGAATCTGCGAGCCGACAAAAAAACCGGCATCATAAATATCTATCCGCGACAATCCCGATGCAGTATATTCAATATAATTATTATCACCCTCATTAAGAAAGAAATTGGTGCCCTGGCCAGCGTATATCCTTCCGTCCAGCCGTATACCCGTATTGCTTCCCGAAGTTCTTACCGTAGCCCCATCCTCAAGCCAGAGCATCGTCTCTCCGGGGATCCTGAAATCCGCCCCTCCCGAAGTGAGTGTTATGTCAATGCCCGGATCCAGAAGGTAGAGGTCGCCGCTTAAAAGTTCAAGAGCCTTGACAGGACCGTCGGCAGGGCCATCGAGAGTGAAAGAATCCTCAAAGCTGAAGCTTTGGCCCTGCTGCTTGTTCAGTACCAGGCGGTACAGTTCAGTCTCCCCGCTTCCCGATCTTGAAAATATATTATCATCGCCCCCTATCAGTTCCAGTACAGCATTGTTCCCATTCTCTCCATCATTGTAGAGGTGAATGTTGCCGGCTCCCTGTATTATGTTACCCCCCAAAACGATTCTATGCACCAGCGAAGAGGGTACAGAATTATCAACAATGATTTCACGATAACCGGAAGCGGTCGTTCCCGGCTGCTCCATAGTAAAATCAAGATCTCCCATAATGGTCAGCCGCCTTTCCGTACCCGTGGAAGGGAACCTGATTTTTCCATCATCCTCATCCCCGATAAAAACGCGGCCCTCTATAAAAACATCCCCGTCTGCACCACTGTTCAGAAGAAGAACCGAGTTGCCCCTAATGTTAAGATCATAGTTTATAAAAACATCCTCCTCAAAGGTTAACCGGTAGCCATCAGTATCAGCTTCAGTTGCCACATTCGGAAAAACAACCTGTGAAGAGGGCAGGGTCACATTATCATCCCGTGCAATAAAATGAAACCAGCGATACCTTTCGTCAGAAAAATCACTGAAATCACCTGTCACTGACGGGTTGTCGTCTGGACCGATCCTCTGTGCGAAAACACCGCTGCCGCTAACCTTCCCAAAATTGAAGCTATGATTGCCATCTACAAGCACCCGGGGCAGATCCTCCAGCCCGGAGGCAGAGTTTGTATCATGATCGAACTGCAGACTTCCGATCGTGAACCCGGCGCTGTTGGCAGTCATCCGGTGCCCTTCACCAACAACAACCACATCGGTTGCCTCGGGAAGATTATCACCTCCCCCGAGCTGAGCTTGGGCCCCTCCATGAGGATCCAGCGACCAGTTGGCTTTCGAATCCCAGTTGCCCGACTGCCTGCTGTAGAGTGTTCTCAGATTGCCAAATTGTCCGGGATTACCACTTGAGAACTCTGCATTAATTATCCCATGTGCAGGATTCCGGTACCTGAGGAGCGAATTTTGCGGAGGGCCTCCAAATTGCGGATTGCATTCATGCCAGGTATTGCCGACCAGTGCCTGATCCCTGTAATTTGCGCCCTTAGTTATTCCTGCAGGTAAGTAGAGCCTGTATATTACTTCCCCACCAGGCACAAGGTCAAACCCGTTTTGCTCTGATATCCAGTAATAAGCCACCGAACCTGTTGCCCCACCACCATCAAGTGCACTCGGATGCCTCTTATTAACAGGGTTAACCAGCACCGATCCGCTTATTACATCCGATCCAAAATTGTAGCCATCAATATAAATTTCAGCACGCGAGTACCCTGCATTTGCCCCGGTGCCGGTGCCCACGGGAAAAGTAGCCACAAGCTGCTCACCCGGATAATTGCCGGTCAGCGTAAAATGCAGTACCAATCCCCCGACAGCCTCATTTGTTGAATTCTGGAAATACCTTGCACTGCCCGTTCCATTCAGGGAGCCGGTGATTTCCATTTTGCGGGAATTAAGATATACCAGGGCATCAGAAGAAAATGTGAATTCAGTAGCTAATATATCTGAAAGGAGCCTCAACCCTTCTGTATTATTCAGCTCCAGGTGACCAAAGCTCTGTCTTTTCCCGAAAAACCCTTTGAGAGTCTGCTCTGCAGAACCGTTCAGCACTATACGCCCCGGATTGGTATCATCAGCCACCACCTGTCCGTCAACGATCTCCATGTTACCCGGCAGTGACACCTTATAACGGAAAGTATTCAGTTCACCCCGGGATATCTTCAGGTTGCCCAGGATCTCTATCGCGGTGTTGGCAGCATTGCCAGGATCGGTTGAACGGCCGGTATCTCCAAGCCTCACAGCATGGAACAGGGCCGGATCAGATCGCTGGTTCTTGTTTATCACGACGTTGTTAAAAACAACAGGCGCAGCAACAGAATTATCGCGTGCATATATATGGCCCGTCCGGTTACCGGTAAAAAAGGTGGTATTGTCACCCGCCAGGTATCCGCCACCGGTCCGCAAATCAAAGTCCCTTCCGATATAAAGATCATGGTAAATATCCTCATCGTACCCGGCATCCAAAAGGCTGTTATCATTAATGATGAGGTCATTAAGAACCCTTAAATTATTTGCGAGCTGTACAGTGGCAGCACCATCGCCGCTCAGACGTTTTATCTCCACGTCCCATACCGGTGCGTTCGATCCGATTTGAAAATCCGTACCCCCGGTCACCTCAACGGTTACCCTGCCCCCTGTAACATTATAATTACCGGCAGCCGAAGGAATGTGCAACCCGTTAACACCTGATCCGCCCGTTCCGTTGAGCAGAAGTTCCCCTCCCGACATGTTAAAAACGGCCGTCTCATCATCAAGGTCAAAAATCGCGAAACCCGTGGCAACCTCACCAGCCTCGGTAACATTGCCCCTTACCCTCATCAGTCCGCCCGTCTGCACGTATGAAGCAATACCACCCCCTGAGCCACCACTACGTACCTGTGAGGTATTTACCTTTCCACCGTCAACCTTGATCTGGGCATTCGCGTCAGGCCATAAGACAATTCCCCCGCTGTTCCTGGTGCCGAAAAAGCCCGCGGTTATTCTGAATTCCCCGAACAGGCTTAAGGCCTGGTTAGACATACCTGTATCAACACCCACGGCCGTTGTTTCAAAGCCGGGAATCTGATCCGTATTACTGGCAGTAACATATACAGTCACATTATCACCCGCGATCCACAGCCGGGAGTTCACCCCAAGAGAGTAGTCGCCGTTACCGCTTCCGCCAATTGTACCCTCAGTAAGAGTGGGAATATGGATATTACCGGTAAGTTTCAGCGTCCCGGTTTTTATCCATAAGGCTTTACGTACTTCCGGGTTTGCTGCTGAATAGGGTGAACTTTGGTTCCTGCCAACGCTGTTGGCACCAAAAAGTGTAAAATAATCCTCGCTGTCGGAATAAACGGTCAGCATGTAAGTCTTATCCTCTCCCTTATCCACGATCAGGTTATAAAAGTCCGTCCGCCCGTAAAGGTTAACCTCCCTGCTGGCTGCACCGGCAAATCTTACAGTTACCCCTCCATCAGTTGTTAAAGCATTGTAAACCGGGGCATCCTGGTTGGTAAAACGTACCGTACCCCTGTTGGTGAAGTTCCCATGGATGGTAAACTGGTGAAAAGCACTATGGTAAGGAGAAGGCAATGTACCACCAACCTGGTATCCGGCACGGGTATCACCCAGGCCTGTCGATATCCTTCCGTCAGCCTGCACCGTCACATCACCGTAAACAGTAAGGTTAAGTATCTCATCAGAAACATCATCGTTGATCCGCAGGCCGCCCCGCATAACTCTCAGTCCGCCATTCACCGTATAGTCCGCCAGCAACGTCAGCACGTTAGCCGGATCATCCAGCTCAACACGCATGTCATAGAACTCCCTTTCCCCGATAAGGGAATAACTGCCCCCGTAATAGACCACCGTGCCCTCACCCTGTCCCGCACCCGTGAAGTGCGACGCGTCGCCCGACGGGAAGTTATCGGCCGACATGAGAATGCGCCCCGTACCCCGGATCTCGCCAAAGCTGTGGCCCGATGTCCCTTTCAGGTCGAGCCTTCCCTCGACGGTAATGGACGAGTGGTTCAGGTTATCGCTGTCAACCTCGACAGTCCGCCCCGTCAGTATCACTATCCTGTCAGCCTCGCTGGTAGCAGACTCCGAAGGAGTTATCTCATCAGGGTTATTGGGCAGGGCACCCGACGGGTCGAGCGTCCAGACCTCCCAGTCATCCCAGTTGCCGCTTACCAGCGTGTACCAGGTCCTGTTCGCCACTCCGCGCAACGGGCTCACAGTGTTATCTTCAGTGCCCAGCGTGTAATAGCCATTATCAAGCTGGCTCTCATTCAGGTTAAAGTACACCTGGTATCCGTTTTCAATACCATCCGCATTCTTAACCTTTGTAAAATCGCCGCTTGTACCGTCCCTGTAAAGAAGAACATAATTTTCGTAGTTAGCAGGAAAGAGTCCGTCATCCAGGGCAGAGCTGAAATCAAAAGATACTTTCGCAGTCGGGTTCCCCACCTTTTCCATGCGCCATACCCTGTTGTAGCGCAGTTCAACATCACCGGCAAGATCATCAGTGGTGAAATCACCGCTGCTGTTGGAGGCATTGTTATGTGAAGCAAAAAGATAGTCCCCTAAAGTTAACCCGCTTAACGCGGAAAGGTAGAACCCTGCCGATGACGCAACCGAATGCTGTCCGTTAGCCTCCTCGCCTATACCTGCAACAACGTGAACATAGGGTGCAGCAGGACTGTAGAGGTCATTGTCAATATCGATGCCGTATTTCACGTTCAGGTACTGGTGAACAACCTGTAGTTGCGCGTCGTTCAGGGCGCTTCTGAAGAAAATCACCTCGGCAGCATCCACATCGTGATATCCCGATGCACCATAGCGGGCAATTGCAGAGCCGGCCCAGCTGTTCAGCATACCGCTGTTATTGCGGCTACCCAGGAAACTGTTGTTCTGGTAATTCCTCCTTTGCGCTGAAGGATCAGAAGATGCGAGCAAAGTCCCGAATATCCCGAACTCACCCGGTTCAGTGCCTCCTGAATAGGGTTCGCTCACGTTCACCATGTTTGTCTGCATGTCATTACCCCAGTGGTGAGCCCTGAACTGAGCAGAGTTGAACCAGAACAGGTGCAGATTATTATTTGTCCCCGAGCCGGTCCCCCCCATAAAAACACGAAAGGAATTATTGGAGCGTCTTTTGCCCACGAAGATCACGGTGTAGTCGGAGCCGGCAATAACATCGCCATCAAAAGGCATAAAATCCTGGTTGCCATCTCCCCCTGACGGATCAAATACAACAGCCGGCCAGCCGTTCAGTTGTCCCGTCCTGAATGCAGGCTGCCTGTTTGCATCACTTTGCTCCGCATGGTTTTCGTTACCTGAAATATCAAACCATGTCTCCACAGGATCATCATTATCCAGCTCCAGTGAGCCCGCATCCAGCCACATCACATTATGAGGCTGTCCGCCAACACCCGTTGCATTGCCCACCCCTCCCGGACCGGTCTGTCCGTTAGCCGGGGCCGAAAGGAATGACAAAACAGCAATAAAAAAGAAGAAAACAATACTCTCTATCCGGAAATATATCATCAATAAACACTTATTCCTGAAACACTCACCCATTTACGCAAACCAATACCAATTAGTTTCGCTATAACAGCCAATTTCTTATGAATACCAAGAATTCTTTGACGAACGGAAACAAAATCACGGGATTATCGTATGAGATTGAAAAACAATTAATATAGAAATATTATATTATACTATATTGCGTCCTCAATATTTCTTTGATGTTTACCAGATATCCGGATAAAATATTCAGCCTCATAACAATCAGGCAGATCAGGTTATCACTTATTGCATTTTGCCTGACACTGTCATCACTGGCGGCAATGGGGCAGGTAAACAATTACACCGGCCCTGATGGCGGCAGCTGGAACAATCCCGGCAACTGGAGCCTGGGACTCCCAACAACTTCCCACGATGTAACAATTCCAGCCGGCATTACCGTTATTGTAGACAGCAGCGATGCCCAGTCCGGCACCATCACTTTCACTAACGCGAACACATCACTTACCACACTGCAGGTTGACGGCGGCCATACACTCACTATAACGGGGAGAATCGGCCTGCAAAGCGCAGCAAACAGGAACACATCGGCAAGAATAACAGGCGATGGCACTATTGTCTGTAACGAGCTGATTGTCGGAGACGGTGGTATAACCGCTTCTTCAACCCGAACCACCATTCTGGAGCTCACAATCAACAGCCTGGAAACAGACAATATCAACTTGCATAGTTTTACAGGTACTGGATGGTTTGGGTGGCCTCGTTACTATAACGATCCCACACTGCTGGCTACCTCCGGCACCATCACTGTCAACGGCTCGGTGACCACCAGCAACGCCCACGGCAACAACACCTCCACCTTCACGCTGGGAGACGGCTCGCCCCGTCTTATC